>JAKSQG010000113.1 GCA_024404275.1 Clostridia bacterium
GGGTTTGGGGCGACCATGCTTTCAGGCTCTGAAAGCGTGGTCGCCCCAACATTCCCCCCGTCCTTCAATACGGACGGCTCTTCGCGCCGCTTTTGACCGATACGCTCTTCTGCCCCGGGTTGTTCCAGCACTTCTGCACACCGGTGGTCAGGCAGTAAAAGGTGCTGTCATCCGCGCCGTAGGTGTAGCTGCCCTTATAATTGAAGCAGGTGTAAAAGCTGCCCTTTTTGACGGATTTCCAGCCGCCCGAGCGGGCGTTGACGCGCACATTGCTCAATTCCATGGTGCGGATGGCGGCGTGGTTATCGGAAGAAAAGTCCTCCAGAAAAGCGACGCCCGACTTGAAATAAATGTCCTTTACGCCGGTATCAAAATCTACCAGATGCGTCCAGTTGCCCGAGGACAGGTCCTGCACATACATGAGCACCTTGGTATTGCCGTTGCCTTCCACCTGCCCCAATTGCACCAGCAGGCGGTAGGTGCGACCCGCTTTCCAGCCAAAGGGGATGAGCGCGTGGGTGAAATCGCCCTCACCGCTGCGGGCGTCGGTCATCGCCTCGGTTTTGGCACCCGGGGCGGTGTAGATCACTTTGGGGCGGATGGTCACACGCTTGCCGCTCTTGTCCGTGCAGACGATGTTCCACAGCGTCATGATGGCAACGGTGTCGCCGTTGGTCAGCCGCTGAAAGCCGCAGTAGCCCGACGCGGGCTGACTGTCGATGGACTTGTAGGTCTTTTTGAGCGGCGATAAGTCAAAATGCCAGCTGAGCGGCGCCAGATACGTGCCGTTTGGCAGATAATCCGCCCGAAAATCCACCGCGTACTCGATAAAACCGCCGCTGGGCATAGAGGGCGCAAACACCACGTACGGCGACCGCCCATCCGTCTTGGCGGTCTTCAGCGTGGAGGAAGAGGGCAGCTTGGCCACGGCGTTCCAATCCCGTGTGCTTCCCGCCAGCGAGGGCAGGGGGAGAGACAGAAACATCATCAGGGTCAGCGTCAGGCTGAGCAGTTGCTTTTTCATGGGGATTACGCTCCTTTTTTTGCTTGTCTTGGGAAAAGAGGGAAACAGCAATTGCTTTTTTTCGGATCCGTAATCAGCATACCGCAATCTACACGCCTTGTCGCGCGAGAAAACTCGCATATTTATGCGACTATTGTCTTTTTGAACCATAAAACAGCATCAAAAAAGCCGCCGGATGTTTCCGGCAGCTCAAAACCAAACTGATGTTTGTTATTTGTGCAGATAGATGACGCCCAGCGTGTTGGGTCCGCAGTGGCAGGCGATGGTGCAGCCGGCGTCGGCTTCCTCGACCTCCCCGAAGGAGCGCACCGCGGCGCACTTTTCGACCACGCTTTCATACACGCCGTCATTCAGCGTGGTGTGCACCACAAACAGGAAGGAGGGGTCAATGGTATCGTCCTTCAAACGGTCCTCCACGTAGGAAAGCAGCACCTTGTCAAACTTGCCGCGGTACTTTTTTTCCACCAGCATGGCGCCGTCGCGCACGGCAATGCAGGGCTTGAGGCCCAGCACATTGGCACCCAGCGCCGCCAGCGGCGAGCAGCGGCCGCCCTTGCGCAGATAATCCAGCTTGTCGATCACAAAGGAGCAATCCACCTTGGGGATGAGCGCCTCCATGGCATCGGCGATCTCATCCAGCGTGTGATCGCCCTCGGCGGCCATGCGCGCGCCCTTGAGCACGATGAGCCCTTCGCCCACGGACAGGTTGCGGCTGTCGACAACGCGCACGTTGCCCACGCGCCGGGCGGCGCGGCAGGCATTCTGGTAGCAGGCGGACATGTCGGAGCTGATGGTCACATGGACCACGCCGTCACAGGTCTGCAGCTGCTGCTTGAAAAAGGCTTTGTAATCGGCCTCCGATACGGCGCTGGTGGAGCACAGCGCGCCGCCGGCGGCCACATGGGCAAAAATATCGGCGGTGGTGATATCCACGTTGTCGCGGAAGGCCTCGCCGTTTTTGATCACATACAGCGGTATGGTATCAATGTTCCAGCGGCGAAGCAGATGCTCCGGCAGATCGCAGGTGGTATCGGCGCAGATTTTGATGCTCATGGAAAACAAACCTCCGGATAGACTTTCACTTTTCCATTATTTCACACAAAATTCAACTCAACCTCAACAAAGCGCCCGGGTGCGGTAAAATATTGGAAGAATGAAGCAAGTTATTGCACCATCATCGTGGAGCCAATCCTGTTCCTTAACGCGATGAACGAAAGCGCGCCGATAAGCGCTTGCAGGAAGAATGGTACATGGATTGCGGTTTAGATGACAGCAACGGCGACATGAACTCCGGTCTTAATGCATTCATGGTCGATTTTTTGTGTCAGATGTGGTATACTCTAATAAGAATAGTACAGCAGAAAGGAATCGGAGCATATGACCGGCAACGAGAAAAAACTCCTGCAGCTGATGGATGGATCGAGTCAGTACTTTGTGATTCCGGTTTATCAGCGGAACTATGACTGGAAAAAGGAAAACTGCAAGCAGCTGTTCGATGATCTTCTTAAGGTTATTCAGCTGAAGAGAAAGAATCATTTCTTTGGCAGCATCGTATCCGTGTTCAATGATGAAGGTCATGATACAGAATTCCTGATTATTGACGGTCAGCAGCGCCTTACAACGGTCTCGCTGATCCTGCTGGCAATGGTCAATCTGATGCGGGCAGGCCAGATCACTCCGAACAAAGGAAACCTTGCTGATCTCATCTATGAAAGCTATCTGATCGACAAGTGGAACGATGGCGCTACGCAGATGAAGCTGAAGCCCATCAAAGGCGACGAGAAGGCCTTCAAAGCCCTGTTCACCGGCGATCCTGCCGAGTATATCAAGGGCTCTAACCTCACCGAGAATTATCATTACTTTTCCAGCCGCATTCTCCAGTGTGCCGATTACATCACGCCTGATCAGCTGTACGATGCCATCATGCGTCTGGAAATCATACACATTCAGCTGAAGGAATCTGACAATCCGCAGCTGATCTTTGAAAGTTTGAACTCAACAGGTCTCGCTCTGAATGAAGGCGATAAGATACGTAATTACGTGCTAATGAATCAGCCTTCCAAGAAGCAGGAACAGTTCTATGATAAGTATTGGAATCCGATTGAGGAATGCACAGGCTATCAGGTAGACTATTTCGTCCGTGACTATCTGAGTTTGAAGACACAGGTCACACCCTCCTTCGGCAATATTTACAAGGACTTCAAGACCTTTGTTGAGGACGCTTCCCTCGACACTGAGGAACTGCTGAAGGATCTGCTAAAGTACGCCAAGATTTATCAGAAGCTGTTGAAGGCCACCACATCGGACGGAGTGATCAACGAAAGCATCTTCCGTTTGAACAGACTGGAAACAAGCGTGACCCGACCGTTCCTGATGGTAGTGCTTCAGATGGTTGACGATGGACAGCTGCCGGTTAAAGATGCCCGGGAGATTTTCCGCATCGTTGAATCCTATCTTTTCCGCAGAACAATATGTGAAACTCCTACCAATGCATTGAACAAGGTATTTGTGTCGCTGAATAAAGAGATTACCAGTCTTGAAGGCAATACAGACAGCTATTTGGAACGCTTCAAGTATGTGCTCAACCATAAGCAAGGCAGTGCTTGCTTCCCGTCGGATGAGGAGTTTGTTCAGTCTTTCACCGAAAGGCAGATCTACCGGATGAATGCCAAGGCAAAGATTTACACGCTTGCTATGTTTGAAAACTTCGACACCAAGGAGACCAAGGATATCTTCGATAAGTGCGAGAAGGAAATCTATACGATTGAACACATCATGCCGCAGCACTTGAGTGAACTGTGGATCAAGGAACTGGGCGATGACTATAAAGAGATTCATGCAGTTTGGCTTCACCGAATCGCCAATCTGACGTTGACCGCATATAACAGCAAATACAGCAATAACACATTCATCCAAAAGCGTGATGATCCTAATGGTTTCAAGAAGTCCGGTATTCGTCTTAATCAATGGATTGCCGAAAACAATCAATGGACGCTCAAAGAGCTTCTTGCGCGAAACGATCAGCTGATGTCATTGGCATTGAAGATCTGGGTGAAGCCGGACAGCACATTTGCCCCGAAAGAGATTGTACGTGACGCATTGGCGCTTGACGATGATCCCAGTTTAATGACGGGGAGACACATTGTGTCTTTCAGCTATAAAAACCATGAGCAGCCTGTTAAAGCATGGGTGGATATGTTTGTTGCCATGGTTAAGCATTTGCATACTCAAGACCCGACCATCATCAATCAAATTGCTGATGGTGTTCTGTCTTCGACACTTTCCATTTATGTCAGCCGAGAAGCACAAAGCGGAAACTTCATGCTTGAAGATGGTTTGTACTTTACATACGCTGGTTCTACCTGGTCGAAAATGAGCGTCCTGAATAGGCTTTTCCAACACTTTGATGCCGTTCCGTCTGATCTTGTTTTCTACCTCAGGAATGAATCAACAGACAAGCCTGTCGATGTGACGAAAGCAATGGAGAAGGCTGTGACAGATGATGAAGACACTTTGGGCAAAGCCGCTGAAATATTGAACTGAGTTTCCTGCAAGCGACCCGCAGCAATGCGAGCCGCTTTCTTTATGCCCATGTCCCGGAAAAGAGGCTCCGCCATGGCCTGCGCCCTGTGCAAACGCGCGCACTTTGCGGTGGGCGGGGGAGGGGTTTGTCATCGGGGCATTCCGTGCTATAATGAAGAACGATAGAAAGGTGTTCTGCCGCACAGGGCATTGATCCCGCGGCGGAACAGAAGGAAACGGATGCGGAAGGATCGTATTCTGCTCAGGATCATGATGATCGTGGTGGGGTCGGTGGTGGCGGCCTATGGCATCACGCTGGCCATCCACGCGGGGTTTGGCGGGGCATCGCTGGCCATTTTGTGGCAGGGGCTGTCGGTTTCCTGCGGCATCACCATCGGGGAAGCCTCGCTGGCAGCGGCAGGGGTGATGATCTTGTTTACGCTGTTTTATGACAGAAAGCAGATCCACATCGGCACGGTGCTGTATCAGGTGATCTACAGCAGCTGCATCGACCTGTTTGCCGGGGTGCATGTGTACAGCGCGCACAGCGAGATCAATTTTGTGCTGATGCTGCTGGGCGTGGTCGTGTTCTCGGTGGGTACGGGCGTGTATGCCACGGCTTCGCTGGGGCGCGGATCGTATGAGGCGGTCACCTTTGCCCTGGCGGAAAGGAATCACTGGCAGATCAAGCTGGTGCGCATGGCGCTGGACGTACTGATGGTGGTGCTGGGCGTGCTGCTTGGCGGGCAGTTTGGCGC
>JAKSQG010000114.1 GCA_024404275.1 Clostridia bacterium
TCCGCGATGTCGTAGAAGCGGTTGATCAGGTTGGTGATGGTCGTTTTGCCGGCACCGGTCGCACCGACAAAGGCCACCTTCTGACCGGGTTTAGCGTAGAGGGTGATGTCATGCAGCACGGTCTTGCCCTCTTCATAGGCAAAATCCACCTCGGACATGGTCACCTCACCGCGCAGCTTTTCATACGTGACGGTGCCGTCCGGACGGGGATACTTCCACGCCCACATGCCGGTCGGCTCAGTGCTTTCGGTGATCACGCCGTTTTCCTCTTTGGCATGAACCAGCGTGACCACACCGTTATCCTGCTCGGGCACTTCGTCCATCAGGGCAAAGATGCGCTCGGCGCCGGCCAGAGCCATGGCGATGAAGTTGATCTGCTCCATCACGACACGGACGGGCTGCATAAAGTTGCGGCTCAGCGTCAAAAAGCTGATCAGCGCACCAAGGGTCAGGGGTGCAAAGCCGCGGGCAATACTCAGGTTGGGAATGCCCGCAATGGCGATGGCGCCGCCGCAGATGGCCAGCAGCACATACTCGATGTGACCCAGGTTGTTGCCCACAGGACCCATGATGTTGCCGTGCTCATTGGCGCTGGTGGCGTTGCGGCACAGCTCCTCATTGCGGCGGTCAAACTCGTCCTTCGCCTCTCCCTCATGGTTGAAGACCTTGACGACCTTCTGACCGTTGATCATCTCCTCCACAAAGCCGTTGACGGAAGCAAGCGACTTCTGCTGCCCGATAAAATACTTGGCCATACGCTTGCCGATGCCGGCGGAAATTTTGGTGGTGGCCACGGTGCACAGCACCACGATAATGGTCAGCCATACGCTGTTGCTGAGCATTGCAACCAGCACGGTGACCAGCGTGATGAAGGAGGAAAACACATTGGGAACGGACTGCGCCACCATCTGACGCAGGGTATCGGTATCGTTGGTATAGCAGCTCATCACCTCGCCGTGGGTGTGCGTATCAAAATAGCGGATGGGCAGACGCTGCATATCGCTGAACATTTCATCGCGGATGGTGCGCAGCACGCTGTGGGCAATGACGGCCATCATGCGCGCCTGCAGGAAGGTGACCAGTATGGCGATAGCAAACAGGCACACCATGCGCAGGATAGCGCCCGCCAGCGGTCCGAAATCGGGTGAAGCCTGCGCAAGCATGGGCGTGATGTAATCATCGATCATGGTGCCAAGGAAGGTGGAAGAATACACCGTCGTCACCGAGTTGATGACGATGAAGACCAACACCAGCAGCAGCCTGCTGCGATAGCCCGCCAGATACTTCAGCATACGGAGGACGGTTTTTTTATTGATGGGCTGACGGGGACCCATGGCTTTGGGGCCGCGGGGACCACCGGCAGGCATGCTGCGGGAAGGGGTATTTTTCACGTTACTCATGGTCCTCGCCTCCCTTCATCTGGGACTGATACACTTCTTTGTAGATATCGCAGCGCTCCAGCAGCTGTGCATGGGTGCCGCAATCGACCACTGCGCCGTTATCCAGCACGACGATGACATCGGCATCCTGCACGGAGGATACGCGCTGCGCAATGATGACCTTGGTGGTCTCGGGAATAAAGGAACGGAAACCGGCACGGATGAGGGCATCGGTGCGGGTATCAACAGCGCTGGTGGAGTCATCCAGGATCAGGATCTTGGGCTTTTTGAGCAGCGCACGGGCGATGCACAGACGCTGCTTCTGACCGCCGGACACGTTGGTGCCGCCCTGCTCAATGTGGGTATCATACTTGTCGGGGAATTCCTGAATAAAGCCATCCGCCTGCGCCAGACGGCAGGCTTCCTGCAGCTCGGCATCGGTCGCCTGATCGTTGCCCCAGCGCAGGTTTTCCTTGATGGAGCCGGAGAACAGTTCATTCTTCTGCAGCACCATCGCCACGCTGTCACGCAGGGCGGTCAGGTCGTAATCACGTACATCCACACCGCCCACGCGCACGCTGCCCGTGCTGACGTCGTAAAGACGCGGAATCAGCTGCACCAGGCTGGATTTGCCGCTGCCCGTACCGCCCAGAATGCCCACCACGCTGCCGCTTTTGATGTGCAGGTCAATGTGGGTAAGGCAATCCTTTTCGCTGCGGCTGGCATAACGGAAGCAGACATCGTCAAAATCGATGGCGCCGTCCTTCACTTCCATGACGGGGTTTTCGGGGTTGGTGATGTCGGTGGTCTCCTCCAGAATTTCCACGATGCGCTTGGCAGAGGCTCGTGACATGACGATCATCACAAACACCATCGAGACCATCATCAGGCTGGACAGGATGTTGACCACATAGGTGATCAGGCTCATCAGCTGACCCGTGCTCATGCCCAGGTCGGGGTTGTTGCCGCTGGCAATGATAGCATGGGCGCCCAGCCAGCTGATGATGAGGATACAGCCGTAGATGCAGGTCATCATCAGGGGCTGAATGCCCGCCAGATTCTTTTCGGCATGCACAAAATCATCAAAAATGGATTTGGAGATGCTGTTGAATTTTTTCACTTCGTACTCTTCACGCACAAAGTTTTTGACCACGCGCACACCATGCAGGTTTTCCTGCACCACGTTGTTGAGCTTGTCATAGGTGCCGAACACACGCTTGAAAATGGGATGCGTGTGGCTCATGAGCAGATAGATGCCAACACCCAGAATGGGAACGCATACAAGGAACACCATCGACAGCTGCGCGTTGATGGTCAGCGCCATGATGCTGGAAAAGATCAGCGTCAGCGGCGCACGCACGCACATGCGGATGATCATGCCAAAGGCATTCTGCACGTTGCTTACATCCGTGGTCAGGCGTGTGATAATGGAAGAAGTGGAAAACTTGTCGATGTTGGAAAAAGAAAAGCTTTGGATATTGTGATACATGTCATGGCGCAGGTTGCGGGCAAAGCCGCAGGATGCCTTCGCCGCAAAGCGTCCGCCCAACGTACCGAAGGTCAGCGATATCAGCGCCGCCGCCAGCAGCAAACCGCCCATCAGCGCGATCTGCCCCATGTTGCCGGCTTCGATGCCGCGGTCGATCAGGCTTGCCATGATCAGCGGGATCAGCACCTCCATCAGCACCTCACCCATCATGACAACGGGGGTGGCGATGGCGGGCGCTTTATACTCCCGTACGCACTTCATCAATCGTTTGATCATTTGCTCATCTCCTCTTTGTTCATGCTCTGTTCGATCTGCTGCTTGATGCGGTCCAGCAGCGTGAAAAGCGTTTCCAGCTCCTCCGCTGTGACCGCCTGCCGCAGCGTATCCTCAAACAACCGGTGATCCTCGTCGATCAGTTGTTTGATCTCCTGTCCGCGAGGGGTCAGTATCAGACTTTTCAGTCGCTTGTCCCCCTGAACGCTCTTTTGAACGATCAGCCCTTTTTGTACCATCAGGTTGATGACCTTGGAGGCGGTCGAGCGGGTTACGCCCAGTTTCGCTTCCACATCCCGCTGATACACCTCGTGCCCTTCCTCATTGCGGCGTCCGATAAAGCCGATGATCCAACCGTTTGCGCCTGTGATCTCATCCAGCAGGCGATGATTGGTGCACTGCTCAAAAAAGCGGTAGGACAGATTGGATATCTTCCGTAGTTCAAGACCGAGTGCTTTTTCCATGCATTTTGGCTCCAACAATTGTTTGCCGTCAAACTGTACGACATGCAACATTATAAGCCTTTTGCCGCAGATGTCAACGGTCTTTTCAGGGCACAAAATGCCCACTTCAGGCAACAGAGCAGTACCGCGGCGCAGGCGTATCATAGCAAACTTTGCTTTTTTTCAGCATGGCTTTGCATGGCCTTTCATGGCCTTCCCAGTAAAAAAGCACCTCCGAAGAAATCGGAAGTGCTTTTTCGATGCAATCAGAGACCGTTCAGCTGCAACGGCGCGGCCGTTGGTGTCGGGAAGCAGGCGTCCATATCAAACTCCGTATTGATATAATACAGATCGCAGTAGAACCCCTTGTCATACAGATGAAGGACCGTTCCATGGCCGGCATCCCAGGTCCAGTTGGGTTCCTGCCAGTTTTCCAATCGCTGATTCTCTGCTTTCAAAACCGCTGCCAGCTGTCGGGAGATCGGAGCAGCGTCATCCGCGGGACCGTTCAGCCGGCTAAGCACCTCCCGCAGATAGGCCAGATCTTCCCCCATTGTCTGTGCTTTTCCATAATAGTAAAAGCACACCATTTCCAGCCGATCATCCGCAAACAGATAATTTACAATGACGGGGGCAAAGGGATCGAACGTTCCCTCCAACTTGCCAACGCAGACATGATCATTCATCGGTGTCACGGAAATGAACGCACTCTGCCCTTCGGCCTGCAGCACCTCCTCCGAGCTCATGCCCCAATGCAGGCCGTTATGAAAGGAAAATGCATCGTCTGCCGCCATGACCGCAGCACACTGCGGAATCAGCAGCAGCACAGCCATCAGGATATAAATCAGCTTTTTCATCGCAAATCGCCCTTCTTTGTTCTGTCCCTTTCATCAAAGACCATTCAGGTTGTACGGCACGGGAGTAGGTGAGGGTTCACCAAAATAGTTGTCAAGGCTGAAGGCCGCATTCATATAGAACAAGTCAAAGCTGTCCATGTTGTCATAAAGCGAAATGGCCGTCCCGTCAGAAAGCCCCCAGAAATAATCGGCGGTAAGATAAAGGTCAGTGGAATATTCCAGGGCTTCCGCCAAAAGAAGCACCTGGTGCAGAATGGGAGCATTTCTTTCCGGAAGGCCGTATGCCTGACTGAGCTTTTCGGCCATGGACTCCACGATATCCGTACTGAGCCGCAGCCCTGATGAACCCATTCCCAATGCCTCATACATCTGCTTGAGTGCTGCTACAGCAGCGTTTCTTACACCCTTGCTGGTCTCGGTCGCTCCCGCGATGCCGTCGATATTGGCAATCTGGGCTTTCAGAATGGCATTTTCAAACTCCTCCGGCCGGTTGCCGATTCCCGGTGTCTGCGTGGAAACATCCACTTTGACCGCTTTGATATCTCCGTCATCATTCGTCAGGGTCACGCTGACCGGTAAGCCGCCGTAGCCCTGCCCCTCCCCATAAAAGGTACCGGACATGTAGTAACCCCTCAGCTCCGTGACCCAGAAAATATCCACGCCCTCCAGTTGATCCTCTGCAAAGAAATACAGAGCATACGCCGCCATATCATCCAGCTCGATCATCAGGAACTTGGCGCTGATTCCGTCGCTCAAACTTTCTTCGCTCAGGAACGCATCCTGCCCCTCCGCCTGCAGCACCTCC
>JAKSQG010000115.1 GCA_024404275.1 Clostridia bacterium
ATTTCTGCCACGGCCCCAGAGGGATCGAGGCCAACACCGAGGAGCTCAAGGCCATGCTGGACCGCTGGTTTGAAGCCTACGTCGACCCCCGCATCGACGGTGCCCGCGAGCCCGTCTGCGGCCGCGGTCAGCTGACCCCGCTGGGCGAAAAGGCACAGGGCAAACTGACCTTCTCGCCCGTCAGTCAGGTGGAATATAAACGATAACGGAGATATAAACAACAAAAAAGCACAGGACATGGAACCTGTGCTTTTTGATTGCGGCAAAAAGGGAATGTTAGTACTAACGCATGTTTCCGAATATGTCTTTGAGGAGAATAACTTTTCATTGCTCTTGCATCGGCGCGCCTTTTCGGGTATAATGCTCCCCGACGCAATGAGCAGATACGACCGACCAACTGAATAGGCAGGAGGAAAAATCCTATGGAAATGAAGCATTTCCCGACGATCAACCTTGAAGCCACCGGTAAGCACATTGCTCAGCTCCGCAAGGAGCGGGGTCTGTCCGTCAAGGACATGCAGAACTACTTTGGGTTTGATGCTCCCCAGGCCATTTACAAATGGCAGAACGGGACGGCGCTGCCCACGGTGGACAATCTGCTTGCCCTGAGCGTGCTTCTGGAGGTTTCCATCGACTCCATACTGGTGACGACACCGTCCAATATCACGTTGCTGACCGACCATGAGCCTGAGGGCTCTGTTTTTTTGCGCAAAAAAGCCTGCCGGACATTAAGAAAGGTTGTTTTCAAGATGAAAAGTACCTTTTTACTCAGAAAAATGCTTGAAAAACCAGACATTTTAACGTATAATGCAAAAGATTGGTTTCAACCAATTCAAATGATTTTTACGGAGGTCTACCATGAAAAAGGCTCTTGCGATCGTCCTGACCCTCGTGCTGGTTCTGAGCGTGGCATCCTTTGCTGCCGCTGAAGAAACCACCATCCGCGTGCTGACCCACATGGCCAACCAGATCAACGCCATCAAGGACAGCTTCGAAGCTGCCAACCCCGGTGTCACCGTGATCGTTGACCAGTGCAACTATGAAGCGCTGAACGACCAGTACGAAGTGCTGCTGTCTGCCAAGTCTTCCGAGTATGATGTTCTGGTCGTGGACGGCCCCAACGCTGCCGCTTATGTGCAGCGCGGCTACCTGGCTCCCATGGATGATTATTTTACCGCTGAAGAAGTCGCTGCTTTCTCCGCCGCTCTGGTCAACCAGGGTACTGTCAACGGCAGCTTCTATGCCGCTCCTCTGGGCGACAGCTGCACCATCCTGTACTACAACAAGGATCTGATCGCCGAATCCGGCATCGAGTTCAATGTTGATCAGTACGATGGCGTCAACACCCGCATTACCTGGAACGAGCTGATCGATATCGCCTGCCAGGTGACCAAGGCTCTGGATCCCGATGGCTCCCGCGGCATTCTGTTCCCCATCGCCTTCGGTCAGGTCAGCGAAGTCTACATGATGAATACCCTGCCCAACAGCCTGGGCGGCGCCAACATCTCTGAAGATGGTCTGCATGTTGCCGGCGTCATCGATACCGAAGCCTGGTACGATGCCCTGAAGTTCTATCAGGACAACGTGAATGCGGGTATCTTCGACCGCGGTCTGGGCGCCTTCGAGGGCTACAGCAACTTCTATGCTGCCAAGATTCCCTTCATCGTGATGACCACCGACTCCTATAACTACGCTCTGGGCGGCGGCATGACCCCCGAAAACATCGGCTTCACCTATCTGCCCGCCTTTGACGGCCATGAGAGCGAAGTCGCCACTGCCTGCGGCAACTGGACCTGCGCCATCAACGCCTACTCCTCCAACAAGGAAGCCGCCGGCAAGTTCGTCAACTGGATCACCTACGGCGAAGGCAACGACCTGTTCCTCAAGCAGGAGAGCATGGTGCCCAATATGGCTTCCCGTTTCACCGACGATCTGTATGCTGTGAACCCCGCCCTGAAGATCGCCGCTGCCGAATCCGGTGTGACCTCTGTGGCCCGTGCCGTAACCCCCGGCTTCAACGAGTACTGCGCCATCATGAACGCCATGTGGGAAGATGTCCGCAACGGTGCTGACATCGAAGACGCGATTGCCGATGCCGTGGATCAGCTGGAGAGCGCTCTGGCCTACTACGCGGAATAATCCGGTAAAGACCTTTGCAGGGAGACTGTGGAGACATGGTCTCCCTGCCTTTGTATCATGCAGGAGGCTGTCCGATGACACGACTCAACGCGCGGGATAAACGCAGCGGCATGCTGCCATATCTGCTTCTTCTTCCGGTCCTTGTGTTTGCCGTGATCTTCAAGCTGTATCCCATTTTTTATTCCTTCGTCTCCGGATTTCAGTTCAAGGGCGCGGTTTCGCTCAGAACATATGAGCTGATGTTTGCGGATAAGACCTTCTGGAATTCCGTGTCTGTCACGGTCAAAATGAATCTGATCATGACGCCGCTCCAGATCATTTTGTCCCTGATCATGGCACTGATGGTCAATGCCAATCTGAAGGGGATCGGTGTATACCGCAGCGTGTACTATCTGCCGGTGACCATTTCCATGCCGGTAGCCGCCATCTGCTTCAGCATGATCCTGAGCTATAACAACGGTGTGGCCAACACCATCCTCGGCTCCTTCGGTGTGCCGGTGCAGGGCTTTTTCAATGATAAAACGCAGGCCATGGCATGCATCATTGCCCTGTGCACATGGAAGGGCTGCGGTTATTGGATGATGTTCTACCTTGCCGGCCTGAAGGGTATTGACGACAGTCTTTACGAAGCCGCTACGGTGGACGGTGCGGGCTATTTTGCCAAGCTGTTCCATGTGACGCTGCCCATGCTGCGCCGTACCACACTGTTTGTCATTGTGGCGGATACCTCCACCAACCTGCTGCTGTTTGCTCCGATGAAGCTGATCACGGACGGCGGTCCCCGCAGCACCACGGACGTGCTGATGTATGAAGCGTACCGTCAGGCCTTCAAATACGGCAACTACAGCAAGGGTTCCGCGATCACAAGCGTGCTGATCGTCATCATTCTGCTGGTCGTCCTGCTGGAATTCCGCATGATGGCGGACCGCGACCGCTGAAGGAGGGAAAGAGAAACATGAAAACCAAAAAGATCCTTTCCCGAGCCTGCCTGATCGCTGTACTGCTCGTGCTGGCCGTGATCGCGCTGTTTCCCATTCTGTACCCGCTGATGTCCTCCTTCCGTACGGATCAGGAGATATACAAGTACAGCACGGTCTTTTCCGTAAATACCCTGTGGCCGGTCGAGTGGACCGCGCAGGCGTATCTGAGCTTGTTTACCGAATACCATTTTGCCCGCTTTTTTATCAACACGCTGATCGTTGTCGGCACCATCCTGCCGGTATCCATCATCATGTGCAGCGTGGCGGCCTATGCCTTCACCTTTTATCATTTCCACGGTCAGAAGGTGCTGTACACACTGCTGCTGCTCACCTTCATGGTGCCGGGCGAGGCCATTGCACTGCCGCTGTATCAGGTCATCAGCGGACTGGGCATGGTCAACACTTTTTCTTCAATGATCCTGCCTTCTTTGGCTAACGGACTGACGCTTTTCATGTATTGCCAGACGTTCAAGGATGTGCCGGATGCCCTGCTGGAAGCGGCGGAGATCGACGGTGCCTCGTGGCTGACCTGCTATGCGCGCATCGTGATGCCGCTGTGCGTGCCGACCACGATCGCCATGTGCCTGATGACCTTTGTCAACGAATGGAACAATTACCTCTGGCCGCTGCTGGCCGCCCGTAAGGACGAGGTCAAAACGATCACCGTTGCCATCACGGCCTTCAAGGAAGAGAATGTGATCCACTGGAATCTGATCTATTCCAGCTCCATGCTTTCGGCCATTGTGCCCATTTTGCTCTTCCTGCCCTTCCAGAAATTCTTTGTGTCCGGCATTGCCGCGGGCAGCGTGAAAGGATGATGAACGATGCTGAGTGAAGAAAAGCGCATCGCCTGCATGAATCCGCCTGTGGGAAGGCTCCGCCTTGCGATCGATACCGATACCATGAATGAGGTGGACGATCAGTTTGCCATTGCCTGGGCAGCAGCTTCAAAGGATCGCTTTGATCTGGAGGCACTGTATGCCGCACCGTTCTCGCACGATTGTTTCAATGCACTGAATGAGGATGAGGCTCTGGTCGCCGCGGCGGGAGAGGCAAACGGTCATTCCGAGGATCCCGCGGACGGGATGGAGCAAAGCTATCAGGAGATCATCCGCATCCTGGGCATGATGAATGAACCGACGGAAGGCCGTGTTTTCCGCGGTTCCGGGCGTTACCTGCCAGACCGTGAAACGCCTGTGGACAGCCCTGCCGTACGCGACCTGATTCATCGCGCCATGAATGGCAGCGGCATGCTGTATGTTGCCGCCATCGCCACGCTGACAAACATTGCTTCCGCCATTCTGCTGGAGCCCGCCATCACGGAGCATATGACCGTTGTGTGGCTGGGCGGTCATCAGCTTTCCTGCGGACACGGCATCGAGTTCAATCTGATCCAGGATGTATACGCCGCTCAGGTCGTGCTGAACAGCGGTGTGCCGATGATCTGGGTGCCCTGCAACAATGTTGCGGCTTTGCTGACCGTGACCGAATCGGAGCTGCGTACCTTTATGGAAAACAACGGCACGATCTCCGATTATCTGGCTAAAACGGTGCTGAACAAATTCCTCGTGCCATAGACGGATGTGGCCATGATGAAGCTTTGCCGCACCAGTTCTTTCCGCGGGATGATGGATCAGCCGGATGATTATCTGGATCAGTTTCCCACAACATACATTGCCTGGAGCAGGATCATCTGGGATATTGCGGCCATCGCCGCATTGAAAAATCCCTCCTGGACCCCTTCCAGACTGATTCCTGCCCCCGTATTGCAGGATGATTTCCGCTGGCGGCCCGGCACTCCCGACCGCCACAGTATCCGTGTGGTCAACTACTGCTACCGCAACATGATCTTCGGCGATATGTTTGCTGCGCTTGCGGGAAAATAACAATCAGATCCCCCGTCGTTTTATGTTAGCGGCGGGGGATCGTTTGTATTGTTTGCGGAGCATTGGAAGAATACCTTGCCGGTACGGAATGGGGAGCGGAAGTGTTCTTTTCGGTTGCAAAAACCCCGATTCTGTGGTACTGTGAATAAAGAAAAAGCGGGCAGAGCCTGGCAGGGGAGGGAGCACATGAAGGATTCATCCAAGGTCACCATCCGCGATGTGGCGGA
>JAKSQG010000116.1 GCA_024404275.1 Clostridia bacterium
ATTTCGTTGACAACGGCATGCTGATCTCCCTGAGCGACTACATTGCCGCCGACGAAGAGTATCAGAAGGTCAACGAGCCCTACACCCACGCCTACGAAGGCCTGAACGCCATGGGCGATCAGATCTACTGGGTGTACACCGGCATGCGTTCCGGCGTCCGCATCGAGTACAACAAGAGCCTGCTGGCCGACTCCGGCTTCGAAGGCATCCCCGCCACTCTGGACGAGTACATCGCCATGGCCAAGAAGATGACCGAGGACGGCAACTACATGACCTACGGCATCGGCTTCACCTCCTCCTCTCCCTTCGAGCGTCAGCTGGAGATGATGGCTCAGGTGTCCGGCATCTTCTACTATGACTATGTGAACGGCAAGTTCGACTTCAGCGGCTACAAGCCGATCCTGGAGAAGGGCCGCGAGCTGGTCGCTGTTGCTTATCCCGACCAGCAGGGCGTGGACAACATGCGCGCTCTGTTCGCTGCCGGTGAGTTCGCTCTGTGGGGCAATGCCTCTCAGGAAGCTGGCGTGTTCACCTCTCAGCTGCCCATCACCGATTTCGAGTGGGGCGTGTCTCCTGTTCCTTCCCTCGACGGCGAGATCAAGGGCGCTCTGCAGACCACTCCCTCCAAGGGCTATGCCATCATGAGCTCCTCCAAGAACCCCGACGCTGCCTGGAAGGTCATCCAGTTCCTGCAGTCCGAGGAAGTTGAGAAGGGCTACCTGGAGAACGGCTACTGCCTGCCCATCTCCTCCTACATGGATTCTGTGATCGACAAGACCAAGATCGGCCGTCTGGCTGACTTCTCTCTGCTGCCCTATGAGTCTGTGTATCCCACCGTGCCCACCATCAACCTGACCGGCGACAACTACCGCACCGTGCTGTGGAACGCCATCATGGGTTATGTCGACATCGACGAGGCCATCGAGGACCTGAACACCCGCTACAACGCTGCCTTCGAGGCTGACATTGCTTCCGGCTCCGTGCAGCGTCTGGTCATCGCTGACTACGATCCCCTGCACCCCGCTGCCGGCACTGCCACCTACCTGGACAAGTAATTCCGAGTGCAGCTGACATGCTGCAAGCTCAGGCTGTCCGTCTCTGGCGAGGCCCATACCGCTTCGGTGTGTGCTTCCGCCGGGGGCGGCAGCTTTCTTTGTTGAAAAGAGAGGAGGCTGCTCAATGAGCACGGTGAAAATGAATCGCCCCGCACTGAGCGGCAAGGAGAAGGCTCGTCAGAACTGGCTCAACGGCGCTACGCCGTCCACCTTGATGCTGATCCCGGCCATTTTCTTCCTGCTGGTCTGCTCCGTGTATCCCTTCCTGTGGGTTTTCCGTTATGTTTTGTGCAACTACAATGGTTTCAACTCCACCTTCACCGGCATGGCGAACATCCAGCGTATGCTGATCGACACCACCTTCTGGAACAGCGTCGGCACCACCTTCGAGTATGCGCTGTATAAGCTGGTGTTCATCATTCCGCTGGCCCTTTTGATGGCTGTGCTGCTGAACATGCGTCTGGCCGGATCTTCCCTTTTCCGCGCTGTGTACTTCATGCCCACCATCATCGCAAGCTCCATCAGCGGCATGATCTTCATGTTCATCTTCGCCACCAAGAACGGCATCCTGAACGGCATCTCCCGTTCTCTGGGGCTGCTGAACGGCCCGCCCACGCCCTGGCTGACCGATCCGAGCATCGTCATGATCGCCGTGACTGTCCTGGCTATCTGGGGCGGCTTCGGTAACTACATGCTGTATTTCATCAACGGCATCAACGGTATCTCCGAGGACGTGTATGAGTCTGCGAAGATCGACGGCGCTTCCGGCGTCCGCACCTTCTTCTCCATCACGCTGCCCATGCTGGCGCCCGTGCTAAAGGTCATCCTGATGCTGGCCATCACCGGCGCCTTCAAGGACTATGAGGCTATCATGGTCCTGACCCAGGGCGGCCCCGGCAACCGTACCATGGTCATGTTCCTGTACATCTACAACACCATCTTCGCCACCGCCAACGGCGGTCAGGCCCAGATCGGCTACGGTGCTCTGCTGTCCGTGATGGCGGCTATCATCGTCGGCGCGGTGACTGGGGTGTACATGATGGTGTCCAAGGAACTCGACGATGTGATGTACGGGGGCGGGCAGAGTGGGAAAAGCTCATGAGGTTCGGTCCACCGGCGAAAAGATTGCCCGCATCCTGATCTGGGTGCTGCTGTTCGTGATCGCAGCCCTCACCATCTTCCCCGTGCTGTACGTTGTCTTCGGCTCGCTGAAGGAAAACAAGGAGCTGCTTCGCGGCGGCGCCGTCATCTTCCCTCAGGGCCGCTGGGCGTTTGACAACTACGCCAAGGCCTGGCAGCAGGCGAATTTCGCCCGCTACACTGCCAACAGCTTGTTCATCTCCTTTGGCGTCATGATCATCTCCCTGATCAACTCCAGCATGGCCGGCTATGCCTTTGCCCGCCGTCCCACCAAGTTCAAGGAAGCCCTGTACCTGGTGTTCGTCGGCTTCATGTTCATCAACGTGGGCTCTGTCTCCCTGCGCCCCCTGTATGAGCTGGCTGTCGGCGTGAAGATGAACACCAGCCTGATCTCCGTCATCCTGATCTCCGCGGGCGGCGCGCAGGCGACCTACATCTTCCTGTGCCGCGGCTTCGTGGCCTCGCTGCCCAAGGAGCTGGACGAGGCGGCCACCATCGACGGCTGCGGCTTTTTCCGCATCCTGCTTTTCATCATCGTGCCCAGCATCAAATCCGCCATGATCGTGGTGGGGCTGCTGAAATTCATCGAGCTGTGGAACGACCTCTTGCAGCAGGTCACCTACATCACCCGCCGGGACCGCTACACCCTGGCCTTGGGCCTGAACATCTTCCGGGGCTCCTTCAACGACGACTGGAGCAGCATCATGTGCGCCACCTGCCTGTCCTTTATCCCCGGCATCGTGTTTTACTTGATCGGGCACAGGTACCCTCCGCAAGGCATTGTGATGACCGGTATGAAAAACTGACAGAGGGGGAAAGTGCTGTGAGCATCCGGGAAATTCCGATGAACAAGGTGCGGATTCAGGACGCTTTCTGGTTGCCCCGCCAGACGCTCATGACGGATGTGACCATCCCCTACATGGAAAGCATCCTCCGGGACGAGGTGCCGGGCGCGGAGAAATCCCACGCTATCAGCAATTTTCGAATGGCGTCGGGCGAAGAAACGGGTGCGTTTTACGGCATGGTGTTTCAGGACAGCGATGTGGCCAAATGGCTGGAGGCGGCGGCCTATTCCCTGGCCCTGAAATGGGACGGCGCGTTATCCCAGCGGGTGGATGAAATGGTCGGGCTGATTGGCCGCTGCCAGCAGGGCGACGGCTACCTGAACACCTATTTCACCGTGAAGGAATCGGAAAACAAATGGAAAAACCTGCTGGAATGCCATGAGCTTTACTGCGCCGGGCACCTGCTGGAGGCCGCCGCCGCCCTGCATGAAGCGGCGGGAAAGGATGCGCTGCTGCATATCTGCGTCCGGCTGGCGGATCATATCTGCGACCGCTTTGAAAAAGAAGAGGGCATCCCGGGGCATCAGGAAATCGAAATCGGTCTGCTGCGGCTGTATCATGCAACGGATAACCCCCGCTACAGGGACATGGCCCTGCGCTTCCTGAACCTGCGGGGTCAGGACCCGGACTGGTTCAAAACGCATACCCCCGCCCATCCCGGCATCCATTACGGCGGTTATGATATTTCCCCGGAGGATACCCTGTACAATCAATCCGATGTGCCGGCGCGCAGGCAAACCGTGGCCCGGGGCCATGCGGTGCGCCAGCTGTACATGCTCACCGCCATGGCGGACGCCGCCGCCGAAACGGGCGATCAAGGGCTGCTGGACGCCTGCCAGCGGCTGTTTGACAATATTACGGAAAGGCAGATGTATGTCACCGGCGCGGTCGGCGCTTCGGCCCATCACGAAGCGTTCACCGTGGATTACGACCTGCCCCCCGACCGGTGCTATGGGGAAACCTGCGCCTCTGTGGCCATGACCTTTTTTGCTCATCAAATGCTGAAAAACCGGGCGGACGGGCGGTATGCCGATTTGATGGAGCTGGAGCTGTACAACGCTGCCCTGGCGGGGATGCAGCTGGACGGCAAAAGATTCTTCTATGTGAATCCGCTGGAGGTGGACACCCGGGTGTCCGGCCAAGTGCCGGGCTATGAGCATGTATTGCCCCAGCGCCCCCAATGGCACACCTGCGCCTGCTGCCCACCCAATCTAGCGAGGCTCATCTCCTCATTGGGAAAATACCTCTGGAGCGAAGACGACAAGCATGTATACAGTCATCTGTTTATTGGCAGTAAAGTGAATACACACTTTGGGGAAATCCTGATGGAGAGTAAATACCCATGGGTAGGAGAAGTAAGGTATATTGTTTTCTCCGAAAATGAGTTTACTCTGTCAATCCATATTCCCAGCCATGTTCAGAAGTTCACACTTACGATCAACGGAAAAGCGATAGATTATCAGTTGCGGGATGGCTATATTTACATTAGCAGAGCCTGGAAAAAGGAAGATACTGTTGAACTCGATTTTGATCTGCCAGTCCGACGCATTTACGCTGATCCTCGGGTGCGCTCCTGCCGTGGGAAGGTCGCCGTGGCTCGAGGGCCAATCCTTTATTGCTTTGAGGAAGTGGATCAGTGTGCTCCGGTCTTTTCTCTCATTCTGCCGGCAAATGCAGACATTTCAACCTTCGGTCCTGTTCAGGAACTACCCGGTGATTTGATTGGATTATGTATGGAAGGAAAAACCTTAGAGTATCAAGAGCGGCTCTATTCATCTTCCTGTGCAAAACCATCCCCTTGTAGAATGATTGCCATTCCATACTTTGCATGGGCCAATAGAAAAAAAGGCGACATGACTGTCTGGATTCAGGAAGGTTGACCATATCTGATTTTTACGGATGTTTTGTTCATATCCAAACCCAAAAAGATCTTAATTCCCCCTTGACAAAGATCATTTCAGTTCAGTATAAAAGTGAACCCAAAAACTGAAATAGCCGCCGGTATGGTCTTCCCGATCATACCAGCGGCCTTTGTTTACAGGGTATTGATGACTTCTTCCATCACAATCTCTTCGGCTCGGCTACAAATGCTGTTCATCCTGCCTACCCATATCATGGGCTGTGCGGCCTTGAGCTGCTCGGTGATACATTCTTGCTTGGCCATCTGCGTAATCCCGCTGTCCAGCATAGCT
>JAKSQG010000117.1 GCA_024404275.1 Clostridia bacterium
ATCTACATCCTTTTCCATACCGGGCTGCGCATCTCTGAATTCTGTGGACTGACCATTTCCGATCTGGAGTTTGACCAGATGAGGATTAAGGTCGATCATCAGCTTCTTCGGACATCTCAGATGCAGTACATTGTCCAGGACCCCAAGACGGAAAGCGGCGTACGCTATGTCCCCATGACTGAGGAAGTAGCAGCCTGCTTCCGGCGCATCAGCAGCAAACGCGGCACGCCTAAAGTGGAGCCGCTGGTAGATGGTTATTCCGGATTCATGTTCCTGGATAAGAACGGTATGCCAATGGTTGCGCTGCATTGGGAGAAGTATATGCAGCACATCATCGAGAAGTACAACAAGATTTACCGTGTTCAGATGCCCAAGGTCACGCCGCATGTGTGCAGGCATACCTTCTGCTCCAACATGGCCAAATCCGGTATGAATCCGAAGTTGCTGCAATACATCATGGGGCATTCAGATATCGGTGTGACACTGAATACATACACCCATGTGCAGTTCGATGATGCGCAGGCAGAGATGCTGAAAGCAGATCAAGCCTGAATACCCCGTTGGTAAACTTTCCGGATTTACCACGATTTTACCAATCCTGCGAAGGAAAACATGAGAAGCTACGGAATGTTTTGAGAAAATATGTGCGTATCAAAGAAATCACGGAATGGTGAAAAATCCAGTAATATCGGGCATTTGAGAAGATATACGACCTTTTGACGGAGTTATGAAACGATGAAGAAAATGCTGTTCGTCTGCCACGGCAACATCTGCCGCAGTCCGATGGCGGAGTTCATCATGACAGATCTTGCGCAGAAGTACGGCGTTGCAGAGCTGCTTCATATCGCCTCCGCCGCCACCAGCACCGAGGAGATTGGCAATCCTGTCTATCCGCCCGCACGGCGTATGCTGACATTGCACGGCATCAGCTGCGCCGGCAAGACCGCACGGCAGATCACGCTGCGGGATTATACCGAATACGATCTGCTCATCTGCATGGACCGTTACAATCTGCACAACATGACACGGTTTTTCGGCGGGGACCCTGCGGGCAAGTTCCGTCTGCTGCTGGAGCCCGATGAAGTGGCTGATCCCTGGTACAGCGGCGATTTTGAGACCGCGTATACTGATATACTCCGTGGCTGCAAGATGCTGCTCAGCGAGCTGCTTCCCGGACTGAAGGAGGAAATATGATCCGAAAACTGCTTGCACTGCTGCTGTGCCTTGTCTGTATATCGGCTCAGGCGGATGAGATCATTGTGGCAACCGATCTGCACTACATCTCCCCCGAGCTTACCGATAACGGCCCGCTTTTTACGCAGATGATCGAAAACGGCGATGGTAAGCTGACCCTCTACAGTGAGGAAATCGTCGATGCTTTTCTTGCCGATGTACTGTCGGCAAAGCCTGCCGCATTGATCCTGACGGGCGACCTCACCTTCAACGGTGCGCTGCAAAGGCATCGTGCGCTGGCAGCTAAGCTGGGCGCCGTACAGGAAGCCGGCATTCCCGTGTTGGTGCTGCCCGGCAATCACGATGTATACAACAACAATGCCGCATATTTCAGCGGCAATACCTATCAGCGGGTGCCCTTTGCCGCCTCCGCGGATTTTGAATCCATCTATCATGCCTTTGGCTTTGACGGCGCTTTATCCCGCGACAACGCCTCCCTGAGCTATGTCTATGAGCTGCCAGACGGCAGCCGCGTGCTGATGCTGGATTTCAACACCGCCGCTTTTCCCTGCGGCTATGCACCAAGCACACTGCAATGGATCCGCAATCAGCTGCAGGAAGGCATCACTTTGGCTGCCGGGCATCAGAACCTGATGCAGCACACCATTTTCGGCACGGGCTATGTCATTCAAGGCGCCGCCGCGCTGCTGGACCTGCTGGAGCAATACCATGTGCCGCTCTTCCTCAGCGGTCACATGCACCTGCAGCACATCAGTCAATGGCAAAGCGTCACCGAGATCGCCACTTCTTCACTTTGCGTCGCTCCGTGCCAGTACGGCATCGTGGACCTGTCCCCCTTGAGTTACCGTACCAGGAAACTCGACATGGCCGCATGGGCGCAAAGTGTCGGCAACACAGATGAGAACCTGCAGAATTTTGACGCCTATGCCGCCGAGTTTATGGATACCAAGACCCGCACCAGCTTTGGCGATTACCCCATCGAGATGCTCGATTACGCCCGCGAAGCCAACCGCTGCTATTTCTCGGGGCGTATGGATCAATTCACCGTTATCGACAGCCTTTCCACCGACTGGCTGCTGAGCGGCAGCTTCTTCGGTTACTATCTCGCCTCGATGGAAAAAGACTTTGGAAAGAATTTCACCGTATGGAACAGCACGGACAAATAAAAACGCAAAGGAAAACAGCGGCCGGATTCTTTTATCCGGGCCGCTGCTCTTTTTTCAAAGAAGCTTCTGTTCTTTCATTTCCCGCAAAATTTCAAGCGTTCTGCGCATCGCGGCGGTCATATAATGATCCTTCCGCCAGACGACAAAGGTATCCTTGATCAGGCCCGGATCACGAATGGGGCGGACGGCGAGGCACCCATCCTCCACCTCCCGCTGCACCAGACATTCCGGCAGAATGCTCACACCGCTGCCGCTCATCACCGCATGAATAATGAACTGAACACTGGTGCTTTCCACGGTGGGCGTCAGCACGAGCCCTGCCTGTCGGATCGCCTGATCAACGATCGTACGGTTGGAGCTGCCCACCTATCGGGCAAAAAACGGAAAATGCAGCAGCTCAGCCAGCGTGATCTCCTATTTTTCTGTCAACGGATGGCCCGCCGGCATCACCGCCACAAATCGGTCGAAAGACAGATGGCGGCAAGCGAAATCTACGCCCTGCAGTTCATTGCCCGTCAGAGCAATATCCAAGCCGTTATTTTCAAGAAGCTGCGTGAGTTTCTACGTCGGCTCCACATGAATAAAAATGCGCAGAAGCGGGTCCACCGCGCTCAGTCTTTGCCCCAGCATCGGAAGCACACGCTCACCCATCGTGTAATTTGCGCCGATGGCAAGGGTATGCTGTTCATTATAGGCCAGCATGTCCTTTTCCAGCAAAGCGAATTCATGGATCAGATGGGTGGCACGGTGATAGACCATCTTTCCGCCATCCGTCAGCACAAGGCGCTGCTTCACCCTTTCAAAAAGCCGAAAATGATAATAATCCTCCAACTCACGGATGACACGGGAAACAGCCGGTTGGGTCATATGCAGCATCTATGCCGCCCGGGTCACACTCCCCAGATCGCAGACCATAACAAAAACCTGAAAATGTCGGAGCGTCATTTTCTGTTCACCTCATACCATTTTTGTTATCCATAATAATATTATAGCATTTTACAACCGTTATAACAATATATATACTGGCTATGGACAACAAATTTGTCACACTTGTATTTTTTGAGGTATATCAAAATGGATATGAACCGCAGAAAGTTCCTCCTGTCCACCGCCAAGCTGGCCGCCGCGGCCGCGGCCATCGGCCCCGCCGTGATGTCCATCCCCGCGATTGCCGAAGGCCAGCAGGATGCCCCCAAGGCTCCCGCCTATCCCTTCCCCTACGCGGAGATCGATCCCGATGTGGTCCGTCAGCCTGCCTATGAAGGCTATTTTGAAAACGGCTGTTGCTACGGCGTGGCCAAAGCGCTGTTGGGCGAGCTGTCCGCCAAGGTCGGCTTCCCCTACACCATGATCCCTCCAGAGATGTTTGCCAACGGTAAGGAAGGCTACACCTGCGGTACCCTGTGCGGCGCCCTGGGCGGTGCTGTCGGCGTGATCGGCCTGTGCTGCGAACCCGAAGCCTCCCGTGAGCTGGTCAAGAAGCTGTTTGCCTGGTACACCAGCGTGGAACTGCCCATCTATCAGCCCGAAGTGGAGCCCCCGGTCCATACCGTGGCCCCCAGTGTGAACTGCGTGGACTCTGTGACCACCTTCATGACTGCTGCCGGCGTGGAACGCAAGGACCCCATCCGCAAGCGTCGCTGCGGCGGTGTTTCCGCTGACGTGGCCCGCAAGACCATCGAGCTGCTGAACATTCACTTCGGCTTTGCCGAGGAGCCCGTGGTTGCTCCCGTGGAAGAGACGGTTGCCGCCAACGAGTACATCGGCACCAGCTCTACGAGCCGCGGCGAAATGAAGGTCAAGGTGACCATGGACGGCGATAAGATCGCCAAGATCGACATTCTGGATAGCAGCGAGACTCCCGGCCTCCGCGATGGCGCCTTCAACACCGTTCCCCAGGCCATCATCAACGCCCAGTCCACTGAGGTCGACACTGTGGCGGGCGCTACCGAGTCCTCCAAGGCCATCATGGAAGCCGTTAAGGACGCCCTGTCCAAGGTGAAGAAGTAATTCTTTCTCTCCTCGACAAACAAGATAAAGCCAATGCGTTGCGGGTAACACCGCGGCACATTGGCTTTTTGATGTGCTTCTTCAGTCCGGATGCAGCAAAAAGCACCCTGCTGTGATGAACAGGGTGCTGCAGCAACGCCTTTGATGACTTGCTGTATGATTATTCGCTGATTCTGGCAAAGCCCAGCACATTTTCAATGCCTGCCGTCTGGCAGAACATGTCCACGCTCTGGCAATCGGTGATCTGATACCCCAGAGAGGTGAGCAGCTTGGCATCACGTGCCTGTGTGGCGGGGTTGCAGCTGACATACACCACACGCTTGGGAGCGATGGCCGCTACCGTGCGCAGCACAGCCTCTTCCGCACCTTTGCGGGGTGGATCAAGCACCACCACATCCGCTTTCAGCCCCTGCTCCGCCAGCAGCGGCAGCTGTTTTTCCGCTTCACCGCAATAAAAACGCACATTGGATACACCGTTGCGCACGGCATTCTCTTTTGCGTCCCTGACCGCATCGGGAACGATCTCAATGCCCGTCACGAAGCGGGCATGGCGCGCCAGCAGCATCGAAATGGTGCCCGCACCGCAATACAGATCAGCCACTGTTTCATCGCCGCTGAGATTGGCAAATTTCAATGCCGTGTTGTACAGCTTTTCGGTCTGCTCCGCGTTGATCTGAAAAAAGGAAAGCGGAGACAGCA
>JAKSQG010000118.1 GCA_024404275.1 Clostridia bacterium
CTTTGCCCCCCTCACTGAGAAAAGGCGGATGGGGGCTGTTTCATGGCACCATACATTGCCGATGAGGGAGCGTATCGCTGCTCTGCAATAAAAGAGGAACCGTGCTGTAACAGCACGGTTCCTTTAATTAGGAGATCGATTATTCGGCGATGATGGTCAGCGCACAGGTGACCATCAGGTCATGTACGGCGGCGGCGATTTCGGCGCTGTAGGCGGTGGCGGTGGCTTTGGCGGTATCGATGTCGCCGCTGTCCACGATGGCCTTGAGGCCGGCGAGCGCGCCATCCTCGGCGTAGAAGTCGTTGTAGATCTGGGTCTGAATATCGTCCAGACCGCCCAGGACGGAGGCCTTCAGCGCTTCATCCACATCGGCGTACATGCACAGGTTGGAGACAGCGTCCACGGACCAGTAGAAGGAGTCGGCCCAGTTCTCAGGCAGGACCATGAAGCCCTGAACGGGAACGCGCTGGCCATCGATGCGCATGTTCTTGGTGGTGGGGAAGTACAGACCCTCGGTGGGCTCTTCGGTCACGAAGCTGGCAGGCAGGGTGGAAACCTGCAGGGAGGCGTCGTAGCCGGTGGTCAGCATGGGCAGGTAGGGAACGAAGACGTTGATGGCGGCATCATCGACGGCGACCCATTCGACGACATCATAGAGCTTGTCACCGCCGGGGGTCAGCTGGAAGATGTGGGTCTCGAGGTTGCCGGTCTTGCCGATGGTGTCCAGATGATAGTAACCGATGACATCGGCCACGGTCAGCTTGTGGGTGGGAACGATGGCATTGTAGAAGGCGCAGATGCTGCCGTCGGCGGCCACGTTGGAGATCACGTAGGCGGAGGCGTCGTAGCTGCCTGCATCATTGGTGAAGGTATCGACACCGTTCAGGTAATTGAGGGCCTGCGTCATACGGGAGGCCTGACCCTGACCCTGGAAGTAGGAGGCGCAGAAATCGATGGTGTTGGCGGCTTCGTCACCCACATAGGTGCCGGCGGCCTTGGCGACCTCAATCAGCTTGGGGGAGGCGATCACGTTTTCGTCATCCAGATCGATCAGACCGATGGCGGACATGTTGGGCTCGGGGAACACAACGGTGGAGGAGAGCTTCACGGCAACATACTGATGGCCGGTGGTGTTTTCGATGTACCACACCTCGTCCTTGTCGGCGATGAAGATGCCGGAGCCGTTGTTGCAGCCAGCTTCATCGTAGATCTTGAGCAGCAGATCGACGCCTTCCTTGGCGGTGGCGGCTTCGCTCAGGATCACGGTGGGGATTTCAGCTTCTTCGATACCGGCATCCTCAAAGGGATCGGCATCCATGACGGCGCTGCAGCCGTACAGGGTCTCGGTGGCGCTCATGCTGACGCCCATCTCGTTGGTGCCGGCCGCCTGATAGGGGGTGTGCAGGTGGTCGCTGCCGCAGTCGGGGCAAATGTTGCCGACGGCTGCCATGTTGTCATCCTGGAAGGCGGTGTAGCCGTAGGAATCATGGGTGAAGGTGTAGGTGAAGCCGTAGCAGCCGGCATATTCCTCACCGGCCTTGTGAGCACCGGACTCGGCGACAAACTGCATCTTGTTGTAGCTGTTGGAAAGATCCTCGCTGCGGGCGAAAATGGTTTTGCCGTCGGCGGTCATATCGGAGCCGGCATAAAAGGCGGTGCACGCGCTGGCGGAGGAGAGCGTCATGATGACGGCGATGAGGGAAGCGATAAAGGCGATCAGGTTCTTTTTCATTTTCAGGTACTCCTTTCGGGTGATCACTTTGTGGTGATGGTGCAAAGTATAATGCATAAATATACGCTTGTCAAGCATAAAAATGCAAAAAATATGAATAAATTTAGAAATAATATGGTAAATATACATACATTGCGTATAATGGTGAAAAATGTACCAGATGTGACGAACAACATGATGCGGGTTGTAAAAGTTGAAGGGGATAATTGATAATTAGGCGGCTCTCTGTTATAATAAACAGCGCGTAATGCAAATGAAAGGATGGATAAAACAATGGAAAACGAAGAATTTGATCTGGTAGAGGGCGTGGACGAGGAAGGCAACAGCCAGCTTCTGCGCGTGAACCGTTATTTCTATTACAATGGCGAGGAGTACGTGCTGCTCAGCGACGATACCGACCGCGTCAACCCCAACCTGGACGAAGTGACCTTTTATGTGATGAAGGTGACCGAGGGCGTGGATGAGGATGGCGAGGAGATCGAGACCTTTGAGGCGGTGGAGCCCGAGCTGATGGATGCCCTGCTGGAGGTTGTGCGCACCAACTTTTCCTCTTCCGCAAAAGCCGGGGAGGAAGAAGTATGAAACGGCTGACGGCGCTGCTGCTGAGCCTGGTGCTGCTGCTTTGCTGCTTCGCCACGGCGATGGCGGAATTCGGTGATTTTTCCGAAAAGTTCGAAAGCTATTTTCTGCTGCCCGGCGAGGAACCCTATGTGACGGATCGCTCCTATCAGAGCGATGAAGTGTGCATTCAGATTTCCACCATGCGCGCTTACAACAGCGACGTGTATATTGCGGATATCTATGTGCGCTCCACCGAAAACCTGCAGCGCGGTCTGTCCAACAACAAATGGAAGGGCGCGCAGCAGCGTGTGGCCACCATTGCCGCCAACAACAATGCCATTCTGGCGCTTTCTGGTGATAACGGGGCGCATCTGGATGCCGGCTGGGCGTTTGCCAACGGCAAGATGGTGCGCAAGACCGCCAACAAAAAGCGCGACCTGATGGTGATGTACAGAAGCGGCGAAATGAAGGTCTATCCGGCCGGTAAGGTCACCACCAAACAGTTGGAAGCCGAGGCGGACGTGATCTGGCAGAGCTTCCTGTTTGGTCCCTCGCTGCTGGACGCGAACGGTCACGCCCTTTCTTCCTATAATACCAATGTGGGCCCCGCCAATCCGCGCGCGGTCATCGGCTACTATGAGCCCGGTCATTATTGCCTGGTGCAGGTGGACGGCCGCAGCACGGCCAGCCAGCTGGAAAGCGGCAAAAAGAACACGGGCATGAAAATGAAGGAGCTGGGCGCCTTCATTGAAACGCTGGGCTGCACCGCGGCCTATAACCTGGATGGCGGACAATCCGCCATGATGTGGTTCAACGGTCAGGTGATCTCGACCCCCTACGAGGGCGGGCGCAACCTGTACGACGTGATCATCATCAAGGAACTGAACTGAAAAACAAGCGGGAAGATACGGCAGTTGCCGCCTTCCCGTTTTTGAACGGAGGAAAACGATGAAACCGCTGGCGGTGTGCTTTGGGTTTTCACTGACGGAGCAGAGCCTCTGCGCCGCGGCGCTCAAAGAAATGGGCGTTGAAATGAAGGCGGCGGGGGAGAAGGAACAGCAGACGGCGTTGGGGCTGTTGTGCGGCATGAAGGGGCTGCCTGCGCCCAAGGCACTGCCCGCGTTCAGGGAGCCGCTGCTGCTGATGGCGTATTTTGATCAGCCCATGACGGTAAGGCTGTTTGCGCTGCTTCGGCAAAAGGGCATGGAGCCGCCGAGGCTGCGGGCGGTATTGACGCCTTTCAACTGCCGCTGGTCGGCGGCGCAGCTGCGCGGCGAGCTGCTGCGGGAAACGCAGGCGCTGGGACGGTGAGGGTGATGCTTTCGGGGCGACCACGCTTTCAGAGCCTGAAAGCATGGTCGCCCCAAACCCCACCCGAGAAAGGGCAAATTTTAATAAAGAATAGCACCCTTGCGGTGATGGAAGGTGATTTCATCACAGCAAGGGTGTTAAAATGCTGTCATACCATAACTGTCTTTTTGAAGGGGGCGGTGAGGGGATGCGCTTGGTTTTAAAAAGTTTACCCTTTCCGGTATTCTGCGTATTGACAGCTTCTGAAGGATGTGATAGTATTCATATAGAAATATTGCTATGTGATGGAGGAGCGCATGGAACAGATCTATCCGGACACGGCAAAGGTGTTGAAAGCCATATCTGACCCCAAGCGGCTGCGGATCGTGGACATGCTCTCCTGCGGCGAGCTGTGTGCCTGCGTCATTCAGGAGGAATTCAACATCACGCAGCCTACCCTGTCCCATGATATGAAGGTGCTGCTGGATGCCGGGGTGGTGACCGCCAGAAAGGAATGGAAAAACACCTACTATTCCCTGAACATTGCATTTCTGTAGGCGTTTACGCAGACGCTTTCAAAAATGTTCCATCCGACAGAAGATTGCATCTGTCACAAATGTTCATCCGCAGAGTGATCTGCTTCAGCCGACGGTGATCATGCCGTCGGCAAAAAAACACATCATCACATAGAAATTATTCTATTAAATGGAGGCAATCATGGGAGGGTTTATTCAGGATCAGGTGCTGGGCATGAAGTGGCTGAGCGCGCTGATCGGCAATCTGCTTCAAGGATTCGGGCTGGACATATCATCCCGCATTGGGGGAAGCATCCTGTTCTTCCTCTACGATGTGATCAAGATCACCGTGCTGCTATGCGTACTGATCTTTATCATATCATATATTCAAAGCTATTTTCCGCCGGAAAGAAGCCGCAGGATCATGGGGCGGTTTCACGGTATGGGAGCCAACTGCATTGCCGCCCTGCTCGGTACGGTTACGCCGTTTTGTTCCTGCTCATCCATTCCGCTGTTCATCGGCTTCACAAGCGCGGGGCTGCCGCTGGGGGTGACATTTTCCTTCCTTATCTCTTCCCCGATGGTCGATCTTGGCAGCCTGGTGCTGCTGATGAGCATTTTCGGAACGAAAGTGGCGGCGACGTATGTGGTGCTGGGGCTGGTTGTGGCGGTAGCGGGCGGTACGCTGATCGAGCACCTGCATCTTGAAAATGAGATCGAAGAGTTTATCCGAAAAGCAAGCGCTGTGGACATCGATTCGCCGTCGCTGACCGTGAAGGAACGGCTTGGGTATGCCGCGGAGCAGGTCATGGGGACATTGAAGAAGGTTTTTCCGTATATCCTGGCGGGTGTCGGTATCGGCGCTGTGATCCACAACTGGATCCCCGAAGACTGGATTGTTACGGTGCTTGGAGATCATAATCCCTTTGGCGTCATCCTGGCGACCGTTG
>JAKSQG010000119.1 GCA_024404275.1 Clostridia bacterium
CTGCAGCAGCAGCTGAAGGAGCTGGAAGCCCAAGAGCCGAAGGATACGGCACTGCTGCGCGATCAGGTAACGGAGGAAGAAATCGCCCGCATCATTTCCCGCCGCACCGGCATCCCCGTCGCCCGCATGATGGAGGGCGAGCGTGAAAAGCTGCTGCGTCTGCCCGAGGTGCTGCATCGCCGTGTTGTCGGACAGGATGAAGCCGTGACCGCCGTCAGCGAAGCCATTCTTCGCTCCCGCGCCGGCATCGCGGATGAAAACCGCCCCATCGGCAGTTTCCTCTTCCTCGGTCCCACCGGCGTGGGCAAGACCGAGTTGGCCAAAGCGCTGGCGGAAGCCCTGTTTGATGATGAAAAGAACCTCATCCGCATCGACATGACCGAATACATGGAAAAGTTCTCGGTCTCCCGCCTCATCGGAGCTCCTCCCGGCTATGTCGGCTATGACGAGGGCGGTCAGCTCACCGAGGCTGTGCGCCGCCGTCCCTACAGTGTAGTGCTCTTTGACGAAATGGAAAAGGCGCACCCCGATGTATTCAACATCCTGCTGCAGATTCTCGATGACGGCCGCGTGACCGACAGTCAGGGCCGCACCGTGGACTTCAAAAACACCATTCTCATCATGACGAGCAACCTCGGCAGCGCCGACCTGCTCGACGGCATCGAAAGCGGCACCATCAGCGAGTCCGCCCGTGAGAACGTGCGTGCCCTGCTGCGCCGCACCTTCAAACCCGAATTCCTCAACCGCATTGATGACACCGTCATGTTCACGCCGCTCAGCCGTGAGGCAGCACGTGACATCGCCGGTCTGCTGCTCCGTCACCTGCGTGATCGTCTGCAGGAAAAGCAGCTGCAGCTGGTACTGACCGATGCCGCCATGGAGCTTTTGCTGTAGCAGGGCTATGACCCCGTTTACGGCGCGCGCCCCATGAAGCGCCTCATTCAGAGCAAGCTGGAAACGCTCGCCGCCCGTGCCATTGTATCGGGCACCGTCAGCAACGGCACCATCACCATCGATGCCAGAGACGGACAGTTTATGCTCATCTGATTCCAACACCTTTCAGCCGTACCTTCGGGTACGGCTCTTTTATTCCGATAAAACTTGAATCTTTTTCCGCTATTTTGCGCAAATGGTGATATAATAGTCTGCAGGAGGAAGCTTATGATCCTGCACAAAAAGTATTATCCCCCCACCGCCGTCGGCAAAGACCTGGTGGAAAACTGGCAGAACCACTACATCACCCCCTCCCTGTACTACTCCCATCGGGATACGGTATACACCGCCGAGACTTATCCCGCCAATCTGCACTTTCACGATTATTATGAGATCGTGCTGGTCACGCAGGGGGATATCCGCTACCTGTGCGAAGGCAATGTCTATCTGCCATAGAGCGGCACGCTGCTGCTGATTCCCGCCGGGCGTCTGCACATGAGCTGCATCAACGCCGAACAGACCCGCTATGAACGCTATGTGTTTTATTTTCAACCGCAGGCTTTTGAAGAGCTGCAAGCCCCGGCACTGATGCGCTTTGGTGATTATGCGGGAGGATACGCGTACATCCTGACCTCCAAACGAAAAGCGCAGCTGCTCAGCCTGCTCACCCAGCTGGATGAAGCATTGGCTCGCGGGGACGAAGCCTCCGCTGCCCTCTCCCGTGGGCTGGTCCTGCAGCTGTTGTATCTGTTTGGTGAGCCGGACGGCCATGCCGCCGGTCCTACGCTGCAGCTGCCTGCCCGTGCCCGCGAAGTGCAGGAATATCTGGACGAGCATTTCCGTGAGATCCGTTCTGTCACCGAGGTGGCCGATCACTTTTTCTACAGCCGTGAATACCTGTGCCGCATGTTCCGCGCCGGCATGAACACCACCGTATCGGAATATCTGCTCAAACGCCGCGTCAGCTGCGCCCAGCAAATGATGACCACCGACCTGACGCTGACCGAAATCTGCTTCCGCTCCGGCTTTGGCAGCGTATCTGCCTTTATCCGTGCCTTTGAGCAGATCATGGGCATGTCCCCCTCCCGTTACCGGCAAACCCTGAACAAAGCAAAAGGAGATCACTCATGAGAAAGATCGGTGTTAACCTTCCCGGACCTCGCTTTTCCATGTTTGAGCCGGAAAATGGTCTTCAGCTGTTCCGTCAATTGGGCTTTGATTGCTTCTTCAGCGGCGTTGTGCCCGGCTGGATGAAGCGCATTGCCGACACTGCCTCCCGCAATGACCTTTGCTGGGAAAGCATTCATGCCCCCTTCGGTCACATGAATGACATCTGGCAGCCCACCGAGGACGGTGAAAAAATGCTTCAGGAGATCCTGGACAGCGCCAACGAATGCGTGCGCTGCAACGTGCCTATTCTGGTGGTGCACCTGAGCAGCGGCGAGAACGCCCCCTGCGTCAACGATATCGGTCACAGCCGTTTTGATCGTCTGGTGGATTTTGCCGTCAAAAACAATATCACCATTGCCTTTGAAAATCAGCGCAAGCTGGCCAACCTCGCCTTTGTGCTGGAAGTCTATGACAAAGTAGACAACGTCCGTTTCTGCTGGGATGTGGGACACGAAGCCTGCTTTACCCCCGGTCGTGAATACATGCCCCTGTTTGGCAAAAAGCTGGCGTACACCCATATTCACGATAATCACTGCATCTACAACAGCGATGAGCATATGATTCCCTTCGACGGCTGCATCGATTATGAACGCACCGTCGAACTGCTCCGCCGTTTTGATTACAAGGGTTCTTTGACCCTGGAAGTCATGCCCAAGCATGAACTCTACAAGTCGATGACCCCCGAAGCCTACTTTACACGCGCGCGTGCCGCGGTGGAACGGCTGCGCACCATGCTGGATGAAAAAGGAGAATAACAAAAATGAAATGTGCAATTTACGGTGCTGGCTCTCTTGGCACCGTATTGGGAGCCTACCTGACCAAAGCCGGCACCCCCGTCGAATTGGTCAACCGCAATAAAGCCCACGTGGAGGCACTCAATCAGCGCGGCGCCCACATCACCGGCACTGTGGAAATGACCGTGCCCGTCCATGCCATCACGCCCGACCAGATGGGCGAAAACTATGATGTCATCTTCCTGATGACCAAGCAGCTGATGAACCGCGAGGTCGTCACCTTCCTGAAGCCCAAGCTCAGCCGGGACGGCGTCATCGTCACCATGCAGAACGGTCTGCCCGAACCCGGCATTGCCGGAATCATCGGCAACGAGCATACCATCGGCTGCGTGGTGGAATGGGGCGCCTCCCTGACCGCCCCCGGTGAATGCGTGCTGACTTCCTCCCCCGACAGCCTTTCCTTCCACATGGGCGGCATGAAGGGCATCCGCAGTGAAACGCTGAAGGCGGTCAGCGACCTGCTGGAAAAAATGTGCCCTGTTGTCATTGAGGAAAACCTGATGGGGGCCCGCTGGTCCAAGCTGCTCATCAACGCCACCTTCTCCGGTCTTGGCACGGTGCTGGGCGGCACCTTCGGCACGGTTTCCGAAACCAAAGCCGTCAAACCCATCGCGCTCGCCTGCATGAAGGAATGCATCGATGTCGGTCATGCTGCCGGCGAGACCTTCGCCCCCGTGCAGGGCAAGGACATTACCAAGCTGTTCTACTACAAGAGCGGTCTCAAAAAGGCCTTTGGCCTGCTCCTGCTGCCCATCGCCATGAAAAAGCACCGTGACATCGTGCCCTCCATGCTGCAGGACCTTCGCAACGGCAAAAAATGTGAAGCCGATGCCATCAACGGTGTCGTGTGCGAATACGGCAAGAAGTACGGCGTTCCCACCCCTGTCAATGACCTCATCCGTCAAACCATCCACCGTATCGAGCAGGGCGAGCTGACCGCCTGTGCCGATAACCTGCGCCTGTTTGAAAAACAGTAAAGGGAGCATATCGCTTCCCTGCCCGCACACAAACGCGCAACAGGCTTTACTGAACCCCGCTGCTTTGGTATAATAGAATCACCGGGCGATTAAGCCCATGGAATAAAGGAGTGTATCACCATGAAAAAAGCACTTTCCCTGATCCTTGCTCTGATGATGCTGTGCAGCGTATCCGCCCTGGCTGAGCTGGCCGGTGGTTGGACCGTCCCCGAGGACACCACCCTGACCGACGAAGCTTTGGATGTCTTCTACGGCGCGGTTGGCTATGACGCCAATCTTTGGCCCGCATGCGTGATGGGCACGCAGGTGGTCGCCGGCACCAACTACGCCATGCTGTGCGCCGGTCTGAACGATGTGGAGATCGTGTATGTTTATCACAACGTTTCCGGCGAAAATGAGCTGCTGCGCAGGCAAGTGCTGGTCGCCTATGACGATACGGCCGTCGGCGGCTGGATGAAACTGGGCGATGACCAGCCCAGCGAGGAAGCCATTCGCTCCGCCTTTGACAGCCTGCTTGGCGTCAGTGTGGATGAATACTACACCCTGGCGCAGCAGGTGGTTGCCGGCACCAACTACATGGTGCTGTGCCGCAAGGTCACCGTGACCGCCGAGCCCGTGAATGGCTGGGCCATGGCGACCGTATACGTTGCCCCGGACGGCAGTGCTTCCGTCACCGACATGCAGGATGTGGTGCTGAGCATCAACGAGGATTGATTTCCCTTTCCAACTTATAAAAGAGCTTGCCTCCATCCGGAGACAAGCTCTTTTTGTATTGTTCTTAAAAAGCGTTCTGTTTTATTCCGCCGCGTCCAGCGCCACCATGTTGTTGACCAGCGTCAGGTTGTGTGCCATGAACTGCTCCAGGCAGAGGGTGCGGTTTTCGACACCATCCTCACAGGCGTGAACCGAAACGGGATACATCTGATACACGTTGGGGCGATGCGCGCTGTCGGGCGTATCGGGGTAGATGTGCCACAGGGCGCCATCGTCATCGGAATTGGCGATCAGCACCGCCTCAATCTTATCCCCCGCTTCCGCAGCGGACAGGTTCATCACATAGCCGGTCAGCGTAATGGCATGCTGATGCGCTGCGGCAAACATCTGCTGCATATCGTTGTGATCAAATGCATCCTCCGCAACGGGGATCTCCTCGCTTACCATCA
>JAKSQG010000012.1 GCA_024404275.1 Clostridia bacterium
CCTCCAAAGGCAATGCGCACGATCTGCGTATTCCGGTCCGCCGCGGCTTCAATCGTCTCCGCCGCCCGAAGCAATTCTTCCCGGCGGCCTGCCGTGCTGTCCGAAGCATCCAGCAGCAGGGCCATCACCGTTTTGTTGTTCACACTGCTGACCGACAAACCGGATAACATCAGCACCGCGCACAAAATGGCAGTAAAACGCAATCCAAGATGAATATTTCTGGCCTTTTTGCTCAATTGAGCTGTCGGAATGCGGCGCAGGGACAGTATCAGCAGCACTGCCGCCGGAATCAGCGTCAGCAATGCAAACGGCGCCTCAAACCGTATGTCAATACTGTTCATGATAATACACCATCCATTCCAGCAAAAGCAGCAGCAACAGCACGGCCGCCAGCTCCGTGCCGATGTCCCGCATGCGGTCGGTCTGCTCCGCCCGCGCGGTTTTTTCTTCTTCCGTCAAAGGCACACGGACAAGGCTGACCGTCTGGGCTTCACCCGCCCGCGGATCGGATTCCCGCGGAGGAATGCGGCAGACAAAATCCGCATACTGCAGCATGCCGTTTTCCTTCAGCTGCATCAATGTATGCATTCCGGGCTGGACAGGCGCAAACTGCACACTGTCCGGCGTAAAGGGCAGCGCCTTCAGGGTACCGTCCGGCAGCTTCAGATAGATCTCCTTCGCCAGGGGTGTTACCGCCGCCTTCACCGTTTCGCCGGCGTTCACCGTCGTATCGTTCATCAACTCCGGCATGGTATAGTCCAGCAGCTGCCCCACGATCAGCACAAAATCACCCGTCAGCGGCAGGTTGGAATCATGCAGATCAAAGGTAAAGATCACCCTTGCCAATCCGTTGCTCTCCCGCATCGCCAGCAGCGCAGGCTGTCCGCCTGCCGTCAACGCGATCTCAAACCGTTCGGTATCGTTGATCTGATGCAGTTTCTGCACCACAATATCCCGGCTGATCAGGGCGTTTTCCAATTGCAGCCGCCGTTGTGTCCCACCGCGGCTCAGTTCCAGATAGCCGCCCTGCTGATAAGCGCCAAAGAGCAGCCCGGTCTCACGCGGCAGTCTGTCGGGATGAATCATCCAGATTCCGCCGTCCGACGGCAGTGCTTTGGGCAGTGTGCCGTCAAACACATAAATATCGTAGTTTTCAAAGGTATCTTCCCATTGCGCCGCGCCGCGCACATCCAGCTGCACTGTATCAAAGGCACGCAGCACCTGCTGCCAGAAGAACGGCTCATCGCTGCATAGCAGTACGCGGACTGCATGCTCTGCGGGCATCACAAGCAGAGCTTCGTTGTCCTCCTGCAAGGCGTCCTGCGCCGCAAAAACCACCTTTGCGGCGGCGAAGGATGCATTTTTGATGTCCCACTCGATAACAGCCGGCTCATTTTCGTTCAGCAAAACCTGCCGTGCCCCGGCGATCCGATCATCCAGATACAGCGCGCAGGTCAGTTCAGCGGCTGCGTTGTAGCTGACAATCTCCGCCTCAAAGGTCGTGGTCACTCCCTGCCGTGAGCAGGACAGCCGGTTGACCGCCGCGTTCCAGCAGTCTGTGTCCCCCGTTTGCCGCAAAACGATCTCATCGCTCTCCAGCGCGCGGCCGGTATACCACACGATCTCCGCCTCGGGGTTGCCGTCCAGCATCCTCTGTACGGTTTCCGCCGCCGCCTGCACGTTCATGGTACTCCAATCGATCTGAAGTCGGGCCACGGCATGCTCTATCTCATTGCGGTTGGTGCTCTTTTCCAGCAAAGTCACCGCTCCGCTGCCCGCTGCGATCACGGTTACTTCTGTCCCCGCGCCGCGGGAAGAAATGTCCCTCAGCAGGCTCTCCTTCGCTTTCTCCAGACGACCGTTCATCCCCATGCCGGCGGAAACATCCACCACTGCAATGTATTCCTTGCCCGCATCCGGCACCCGGAACACCGGGCGCAGGGCCAGCAGCACCGCCGCAGACACGGCAAAAAGCTGCAGCAGCAACTGCAGCATCTTTTTTACGCGGTGCAGCGGCATCCTTTTCGAGTGAAACCTTTCACTCAGGCGCCACAGCCACACGGATGACACGGCCTTTTTTTCCCGCTGCGGACGCACAATCCACAGCACGATCAGCAAGATCAGGCCGCCTGCCATCCAAAGGTATTCCGGATGCAGTATCTTCATTTGATCAACCCCGTCATAAAGCCCTGTCGCAGCAGCACTTCCTCGGGCTTATCCCCGCCGCGAACACAGGCCAGTGCCACATTTTCCCCGGCACAAAAGGCTTCCAGGTCCCGATAAAACCACTGCACCGCCTCCCCGTAGGCATGCAGCATATCCCGATCCACCTCCACAGAGAAGGGCTGTGCTTCGGGTATCTCGGCATCCGCCAGGGACTGCGCCCCGCGATAGGAAGGCTGCTCCTCCCCCTTGGACAATAGACAAATGAGCAGCACATCCTGCCCTTTGGCCTTCAGAGAGCGGATGGCGCCTTTCCAGTCCGAATCGGTCTGCAAGTCGGAAAGAATGACCGTCAGTCCTCTGCCGCCGCCATAGCGCGCCTGGTCGGCAATGGCCGCCCCGATATCGCAGGTGCCGTAAAAGCCGACCTGCTCCAACTCGGCAAACGAGGCGATCAATTGGCTTTTGCAGTTGATCACCGGCCCCACCGGCACGCTTCTTGCCCCGTTCATGGCATAAAAGCACACACTGTCCATCGCCTGCACCGCCAGATAGGCAATGGCCGCGCCCATGCGCAGCGCCGCAAGCGATTTATCGCTGTCCGCCTCTCCCAGCATGGAAAGAGAAGTATCCAGAAAGATACGGACCTGCTGCTTTTTTTCGTCCAGAAACTGCTTGATATAGTATTGTCCCGTACGGCCGGCCAGATTCCAATCGATCCGCCGCAGGTCATCGCCGGGCTGATACTCCCGGTAATCCGCAAATTCAGAAATGTCGCCGTAGGTCTTGGAACGGTGTACACCGGCAAAACGGTTGTTGATGGGCATCCTTGCGCTCAGGTCCAGCGTGTTCAGCGTTGCCAGAAACTCATCATCCAACAGCTGCCTGCGTCTTGCCGCCGCCATCTCAGCGTTTGCGGGCAGACACCTCGCGGATCAGCTCCGCGATCAGCATGTCCGCCGTCTTGCGTTCCGCCATCGCCGCGTAGTTCAGCTTGATGCGATGGCGCAGCACCGGGTACGCCAGGGTATCGATATCCTCTTTGGACACATTGAAGCGGCCGTCCATCAGCGCGCGCGCTTTGGCCGCTGTGATCAGCGCCTGACAGGCGCGGGGGCTTGCGCCCAGAGCGATATACTGCCCGGTCACCTCCGCCTTCTCGGCAGAATCTTCATGCGTCGCGGAGACCAGACGCATCGTGTAAGTCAGCAGTTCCGGCAGCACCGGGATCTGCTTGGCCAGTGCTCGCATCTGAAGCAGCGTTTCGGCGTCCAGCACCTGTTCGGAGGTCTCCTCCATTGTCTGCTGCGTCATCAGCACGATCTTTTCCAGCTCTGCCACCGTCGGGAAGCCAACGACCAGCTTGAACATAAACCGGTCCATCTGTGCCTCAGGCAGCGGATAAGTGCCCTCCTGCTCCACAGGGTTCTGCGTCGCCAGCACAAAGAAGGGCTCCTCCAGGCGATGATCCACGCCGGCAACTGAGACCATATGCTCCTGCATCGCCTCCAGCAGCGCGCTCTGAGTTTTGGGCGTGGCACGGTTGATTTCATCCGCCAGCACAATGTTGCTGAAGATGGGACCCGGCTGGAAACGGTACACCGTATTGCCTTTCTCATCGCGGGTCATCACGTTGGTACCCGTCACATCGGAAGGCATCAGGTCCGGCGTAAACTGAATGCGTGAAAACGGCAGTCCGAAAACACGACCGATGGCGCGCACCAAACGCGTCTTGCCCACGCCGGGCACGCCCTCCAGCAGCACATTGCCGCCCGTGATCATCGCGATCACCGCATGCTGCACCACTTCCTGCTGGCCGATCATATCGCGGTTGATCTGCTCAAAAACCTGACCGCTCTTCTCCCTGAAGCGCTTGAGCGTTTCCGCCTGGTTCATTGTTTTTTCCCCTTTCGTCTGTCCGATGGGCTGCTTTTTCTTACAGTCCAAAGAAATACGCCTCGACCGTCTGCAGCATCTCCTACGGGATGCGGCCGTCCATGATGGCTTCGATCATCCGGGCATAATATGACCCATAGACCTGACCGTACGCCACATGGCTGTTTTCGATCTCGATGCCGTTCAATTCAAATTCATATTCCCGCGCTGCATCATAGGCGGTGCTGTACGGGTCCAGCGACGGCTCGTACACCTTTTCGCTTTCCTCATAATGCTGCTGGCTGCGGGTACCGGTGCCCGCGCCGTGCATACCGTCCGGGTCGGCGGTATACAGCAGCACGCTGCCGTCCTCCGCGTCCCCTTCCTCCGCGGCACGCCCGTTCATGCTGCTGCCGTCCTCGCTGCCTTCACCGCCGTCTTCCTGCCGGAAATAGATGTTTTCTTCATTCTCATCCGCCTCCACGATGATATCCACACCGTTGATGATGCTGATCAGGCGCTTTTCCAGCAGTGAGAAGGCGTTAAAGATCACACTGTCCGGGTTTTTGTGTGCGGCAATGTGGTTGGCAGCGCCCAGCATATCATCGGCAAACAGATAAAACGTGTACTGCAGATAGGCGTCCGCATCATCGGGCTCATTATCCGCCTCCAGTGCCTCATCGATCTCCGTTTTCAGATCCATCAGGGCAATGATCTCTTGCGTGCCCGTCTTGCTCATCACTTCATTATAGTTGGCCACCAACGCCGCCTGCATGGCCGGGATATCCTCGTTGATCATGCCCTCCGCCACAGCGGTAAAATGCGGCTCTTCCCGCAGCAGATAGATCCAGCCGCGGCGGATCAACGATTCATCCAGCCTGCTTTGCAGCTCGCCCACCGTTCGGGTAATGCCGGCCAGTTCGTCCAAACCAAAGTTGTCCCCTTCCAGAGCATTTTCGGTCTCTTCGATCTGCCGCAGCAATTCCTCCCTTTCCTGCTCGGACAGGTCGGCGTCATTCAGCCGCTCACGCATATCCTGCAGCAGGGCACGCGCCAGCTTCATTTCGTCCGTTTCAATGTATTCCTTCTCGCCTCCGCGCAGCCATCGTGCCGACGCAAAAGCGCCGGCCGCCACAGCGGCTGAAAGGATCACGCAAAGCGCCAGCGCCAGCCACCGTCGACGCGTAAAGCGGAGACGAAGGACTTTCGGATCCAACTGTTTCAGTTTTTCGATGGTATCCTGCCGCTGCAGGGAGGAAAAAAACGCCTCATCCTGCGCCAGGTGTACCATGGTTGCCGTCCGGTCCTGCAGCTCATAGGTGCGGTCAACCCGCCTGGCTGTCCGCCCCAAAGTTGGTCTGTGCAGGATAAAGAACCCGCCCAACCCCAGACAAAACAGGGGAATCAGGCAAAAAAACAGGGCCGGTGTGATCAGATCAAACTGCCACAGCGCAAACAGCACCGCCGCCGCGCCGCATGTTACCATGCATGATTCCATCGCTGCCTGCAGCAAGCCTTCTGCTGTCAGCCGTCTTCTGAATGGCTCCAGCGCCTTTCTGATCTCCGTCCGCATTTTTTCACCTCCTGTCTTCATCATGATGATATCATCCGCATTTTTTCACTGTCAAGCAACCTCGTTCGAAATACACAGAGGACATTTCAGTTATGTTTCATTTTTGTATCCATTTTGAACCAGGCTGCAACTTTTTGAACACTTCCGCATATCTGTTTCTTTTTGAATCATTGACACGCCCGCAATTCGTGATATGATATTTTTGCGGAGGTATCTGATATATGAAAAAAACGATCGTTTTTGTGCTCCTGCTTACCTTGCTGGGTTCATTCACTCTGCCTGTCTCGGCGCACGAATCCTACATGCTGTATTTCTCCGAGCAGGACAGTGAGTTCTCCCTTCCCGCCATGCTGGGTTTCTACTTTGGGGACAGAATTCTGGAATACACCGATCACGGTCTGGCGCTCGATGTCTACGCCGACGGCATGCTCGGCGACGTCGAGGAAAGTCTCCGTCAGGTTCAGGGCATCAAGGATAACGAAGGCGTCACCGTCGATTTCATGCTGGTTCCCGTTTCCGAACTGGCCGGCATCGGTGCCGGTGAGCTTTCCCTGCCCGCGCTGCCCACCACCTTCTCCAGTCACGAGGCGTTCCGCGCCTTTGCCGAAAGTGAAACAGCGACCGGTTTTCTGGAGTTTCCCAAAAAGAACGGTGAAAAAATGCTCTGCATCGCTTTTCTGGAGTTGGGATACGAGCAGACCGTGCTGAAAGCGCCGATTTCCTCCCTCAAAGACCTGCAGGGGCTGCGTTACGCCGCGGACGGTTCCCTGCTGATGTCCGAAACATTGACTGCCCTCGGCGCCGTGCCGGTGGACATGCCGCAGGACTGCGCCGCTGCCTTTAACAACAACACCATCGACGCCGCCGAAAAAACGCTGTTCACCTATCAAACCGAGTTCCTGCAGGACTGTGCCCCCGTGGTCCTGATGGACAATCATCGCATGGATGTTTATGCGCTGGTCATGTCTGCCGACGCCTGGCGTATGTTGACCAATCTGGAAAGAACCTGCGTCAAACTTTCTGCCATCGATACCATCGAATACAACGTCGGTCTGGTCAGCCGTCAGGAAGAGCTGCAGCTGCAGGCCCTCCGGGACAGCGGTGTCACTGTCATCGAAGCCGTCGGCTCATGGACTGATGTTGCCGAACCGCTGGTCACCGAATACACCAAACCGCTCGAATCGCTCTACAGCGTGATGCACAAGTAAATCAGTTCTGCCGTCTGCCTCCCCGGGCAGGCGGCTTTTAAGAAGCGTCCCCGCGCACGGACAGCATTTTGCAGGGTTTTCCGTTCGCGGGGACGCTTTTTGAGTTTGTATCGGGCTTATTTAAGCAGTTCGTCAATGGCGCGGTTCAGCTTTTCGATCTCTTCGTAATCGCCGTTTTCAATGGCATTGACCATGCAGTGATCGATATGATCCTTCAGAATGATCTTGCCCACGTTGTTCAAAGCCGATTTGACCGCGTAGAGCTGAACCAGCACATCGCTGCAGTCCTCGCCCTCTTCGATCATGCGGCGTACCTTGTTCAGGTGCCCCGTCAGTCGGGACAGACGGTTGAGCACCTGCTGGGTGTTCTCATGGCTCTCACCATGGCTGTGTCCGCCCGCATGGGTATGACCGTGTGTATGTTCGGTTTCCTTCACCAGTTCGCTGTTCATTTCTTTCCCTTTCCGTCAAACTTCCGGTCATAGAGCAGTGCCGCCAGCAGCACCACAAAGGTCGAGCCCGCATTGTGCACAAGAGCGCCCGTTGTCGGCGTCAGCATTCCCAGTACGGACAGGGTGACTGCACAGGCGTTGATGCACATAGAAATGGTAATACAGGTCTGAATGGTTCGAACCGTGGCTTTGGACAGCCGTTTCAGATAAGGGATCCGGGAAATATCATCGGTCATAAGCGCTACATCCGCGGCTTCCACCGCGATATCGCTCCCCATGCAGCCCATCGCCACGCCCACAGAAGCCGTTTTAATGGCGGGAGCATCATTGACGCCGTCGCCGATCATGCACACGGCACCGCTCTGGTTCATTTCCCTGATCAGGCGTACCTTGTCCTCCGGCAGCAGCTCAGCCCGGACATCACTGATGCCCGCCTGCTGTGCCACATACTGCGCCGTGGTCTTATGATCGCCGGTCAGCAGCACCGTCTTCACATTCATTTCGTGCAGTCGGCCGATCATTTCCTTCGCACCCTCACGCATGGTATCCGCCAGCGCCACCAGACCGATGATCTTTTTTTCACACGAAACCAGCACAATGGCCTTGCCCTGCTGCCGCAGCGCGGCACAGCGGCTGCTCATCGTCTCGGGCACAACAATGCCCGCCTCACGCATGTAGCTTTCGCTGCCGCAGCACACCGCCTTGCCGCCGACGGTCGCACGGATGCCGCGTCCCAGCGTCATGACAAAATTTTCACAAGGCTGCAGCGTGATGCCTTCCTCACGCGCGCAGGCGGTAATGGCCTTGCCCAGGGGATGCTCGCTGTTCATTTCCGCCGAGGCGCAGATGCCAAGCAGTTGCTCCCGATCGATGCCATCCGCAGCGACCGTATCGGTCACATTCAGACGGCCATGGGTCAGCGTGCCGGTCTTGTCAAAGGCGAAGGTATCAATGTGCCCCAGCTTTTCCAGGCTTTCACCGGATTTGATGATCACCCCATGCTTTGTCGCCTGACCGATGGCAGCCAGGACTGCCGTCGGTGTAGCCAGGATCAGCGCGCAGGGACAGAATACCACCAGCACCGTGACCGTGCGATTGATCTCTCCCGTAATAAAATAGCAGATGATGGCGATCATCATTGCCACCGGCACCAGCCAGCTGGCCCAGCGGTCGGCAATGCGCTGCACGGGCGCCTGATTCTGTCGGGCTTCCTCCACCAGACGGATCATCTTTTTGAGGGAAGAATCCTCGCCCGCCTTGGTCACACGCAATTCAATCGCGCCGAAGCGGTTGATCGTTCCGCAATAGACCTCATCCCCGGCCGTTTTATCCACCGGCAGGCTTTCACCCGTCATGATGGATTGATCCACGGACGTTTCGCCGCTGAGGATCACACCGTCCGCCGGAATCGTCTCACCGGGCAGCACGCGTACAGTATCTCCCACCGTGAGCGTCTCTGCCGGTACGACCGTTACCTCACCGTTGCGGATCAGATTGGCTGTCTTGGGAGTCAGACCAATCAGGTTTTTGAGTCCCTTCTGCGCGCGTTCCGTGGTCATGTCCTCCAGCAGCGCGCCGACCGACATGATGAACGCCACCTCGCCCGCGGCAAACAGATCGCCGATGCTGATCGAGGCGATCATTGCTACCGAAATGAGCAAAGCAGAATTGATCTTGGCAATGCCCTTGTTGTGGATGATGCGCCAAATAGCCAGATAAAGCATCGGTATACCGCAGATAATGACCGTGATCCACGCCAGATAGCTCCAGAATTCGGCACCGCCATGCACGACACGACCATTGTAGGTATAGTGCCAATGCACAAAATTCTGCCAGGACAGGTTATCCTGCCCGATACGGGGCAAAACAAAGCTCAGCACCAGCGCCACACCGCCGACAATGGTCATCGGAAGCCCGGCCAGGAAATCATTGAGCTTTTTCAGAAGTACACGCAGCTTTTGCATCAGGTTTTCCACCTTTGAAGAATAATCGATATTATATCACATCACCATCGCGTTCATCAATTGACAGCAATTGGTTCCGTTTTCTGTATAGACATCAAACACTCCGCAGACGGTCATTTCGATGGTGGTCTTGAGAGGTTTGCTGGTTTCGTGAGTCAGAATGCGCACCTTCATGGAGCAGCAGTTGGTTTCGTCATACGCCACAAGATAAAATGTGTCAGGGGTCTCGGCATTGCCGATCACGCGTTCAATATACCCCTTCAGTTTCACGGTTTTACCGGCATAGCGTTCTGCGCCTGCAGCCATATCATACAGTGTGCCGTAAACCATGATCTCGCTGAAGCGGGACAGGTCCATATCGACCTTCGAATAATCGGGGATTTCAACCTCTGCCGCAGGTTCTTCCGCCAGAACAGCGGTCGAAAAAAGCAGCAGCAGACAAAGAACAGCAGCGATCAGCTTGCATGCAATGCGCGTGAACATAGGATCCTCCCGGGCCATGAAGCCCTTGATCGATACAGCTTTACATATCGGAATGGCCCCTCGCGGTTTCCCGCGAGGGGCCGGGTAAACATTCAGCGATTATTCGCTGATAACGAACATGGTGGACAGATCAATACCGTTGTCGTTGTTCAGCTCGCAGCAGCGGGCGATAACAGCGGCTTCTTCCTCCAGGGAGTAGTAACCGGTGCCGGGGAAGGTGACCTTGATGGTGTCATCATCCAGAGCATTCAGAACCGGATCATCCACAGAGCAGTTGGCGGCGCTGATGTAGCCCTCGGGCAGCACGATGTCGCCGGCCAGATCCATCTTGACGACAAACTTGCTGTTGCCGGCATCGATGTTCTGCTGCAGGTAAGCGGCCAGGTTCTCAGCCTCTTCCTTGGTGTTCAGGCGCTGGGTACGGACGATCTCGACCCAGTCAGCGCCCAGGAAGGACTCAACAGGACCGGAGGAGGGGGTCACGGGGTTGCCATCGAAGTCAACATAGGTGTTGCCGCCGGCAACGTACCAGTTGATGGGATAGGCTTCGGCGCGGCCATCCTTGGCGGCCATATCAGCAGCGGCTTCAGCGGTGAAGTAGACGCCGCCGACGTAATCGTCATTCACGTCCACAACCAGCTGCACATACCAGCCGTTGGGGTCATGGGAGTAGGAGTCACGGTCAACGGACATACCGTTGCTCAGATCCCAGCCGTAGATGTTTTCGATACCGGCCAGAGCTTCGTTCTTGTTCTGGAAGGCATCAAAGCCGTGCATCACCAGGATGCCCTTGACCTCGATCTCGTATTCGCCGGCTTCACGCTTCCAGGGGCCGGACACTTCCAGAGCTTCGGTCTTGGTGTTCTGGGGAGTGCAGAACCAGTTGTAACCGGCTTCGCGGATGACGGGAACGATGATCTGGTCGTACAGATCGACGGGGGTCTCACCCTTGGTGGATTCGGTGGCCTTCCAGGCCTTGTTCATCCAGTTGTAGGTGTAAGCGGACATGCGCTTTTCCATCAGGTTGATGATGCCCTCGGTGCCCTCGTTGTAAGCATCCAGGAACATGATGCCCTTCATGCGGGTAGCCTTGGCCACTTCGGACCAGGGAGCCTGGTCACCATGCTGGGGCAGAGAGTACACGAAGTCGGAAACGCTCTCGGCGTAGGGGATGACCACAGACTGCATATAGCGCATGGAGTTGGCATACTGCAGACGGGTGTAGCCGTTGCTGGCCTTGGTGGCAGCGCCGCCGCCGTAGCCGCCCATGTACACCCAAGCCACCTTGGATTCCTTATCGGTCACCTTGGAGAAGTAGGGGTCATCGAGCTTGCTGTTGAGCATGAAGACGTAGGAAGCGGTATCGTTGGTGTGGCCGGCGGTGGTCACGGGATAGATGGAAACGCCTTCGCCGCAATCGATCCAGGTGTTCCAGTCATTGAAGTAGGTGATCAGGTAACGCTCGGCCTTGGCAGTCAGGGTGATGCCGGCGTACACGCCGTTCACGTAACCTTCCTGGTTGGCGCCGGAGGTGCGGACCTGCAGCTTGTTGCCGTTGCGCTCGATCATGGTAGCCAGTTCGACAGCGCCCTGATAGTGGTCGCCGTGACCATGGGTCAGGAACAGGTTATCCACGTCGCGGGGGTCGTAACCCATCTTCCACATGTTCAGCCAGTAGCTGTAGGTGGCAGTGGCGTTACCGGCATCCAGTTCGGACAGAACCACATTGCCGTTCTCATCGGGATCGGAAACGTACAGGTAGATGCAGGTGTAACCATCGCCCAGGCTGTACATACGATCCTTCATGACTTCGAAGGGAGTGATGGTGCCGTTCCAGCCGGCAGAGGTCTTGCCCTCGTTCTTATCGTTGCCGGGGAACCAGGAGGTGCCGTTGTAACCCACGTTATCGGGGGTGCAGGTGGAGGACAGCTTGGTCAGGTTCTTGTTGATGTACAGCTCGGTCACGCGGACGGTGCTGCAGTCATCGGTACGGGTCTTGCCGGTGGCAGGATCCACAGCGGACTCGTTGAAGATGGCCAGGGCGGCACGGGTGGTGCCCACGCCGTAGATCTCGCCGTCAGCGTTCTTGGGGGTCACGATGATGTCAGCGGCGGTGGCGGGGGTGCAGACGAAGGTGCCTTCGATGGCATTGCCTTCGGCGTCCACACCGTTGTTGTCCACCAGGAAGATCTTCACATCGTCAGCCAGAACGTAGGTCTCTTCGAAGCTGTTGACAACGTGGTTGCCGTCGCCCAGGGTGATGGTGCCTTCGGCGGTATCCATGATCCAGCCGGAAGCAACCATGTTGCCGGCGCCGCCGCCCACAGCAGTCAGCTCGCCGCCGAACAGCATGGAGTCATGATAGTACTCGGTGCGGCCGGCGATGGGGCGCTCGATGCGGACAAAGCCGATGACTTCATCCTGAGCGTTGAACAGGATCTCAACGAAAGTGCCGGTTTCGAGCTGCTCGGCGATGGCTTCGCACTCGTAAACGTAGCTCTGCTCGTTGTAGTTGTCCAGCACGATGCTGGTGTAGACGGTCTCTTCGGTGTCACCGGGCAGCATGATGCCGGCGGTCACCTGATGGGCTTCATTGGAGCTGCCGGGAGTGATGACCCAACCGTACTTGCTGTAAGCAGTGGCGCTGAAGTCCACAGCCAGAGCAGAAACGGCCATGGTCAGCACCAGCAGGGCAACAAGAATGCCAAGGATCTTTTTCATGGTTTTTTCCCCTCTCGAATATTTCATCGTTCATACGATGTTTGTTATAATTTTATCAAAATGCTACCATTGAAACAATATAAAAAACCCCCGGGGGGCCATCTTAAAGTGTCAAAAGGTTTCATGATATGTTCCGATTTGTTTCATCCGAAACACCTGTTGAAAACAATATGAAAGCGCAAGTCTTATCCTGCCGGATTCGTCCGATATTGCAGCCTCATTTATCACAGTTTTGATTTGCTTTTTCCGTTTTGACACTCTATAATACAGGAAACATGGCCTTTTGCAAACGGCCCGTGTTTATATTCAATGGGAGAGATGCTTGTGAAAAAACGCCTCGCCATACTATTGATGATGATGATGCTCTTCTCCTTTCCTGCCCTCGCGGAGAAGGTGAGCATCCTCTGTGCGGCTTTCCCCCAGTACGACACCGTCATGCGTGTCATTGCCGGTCACGAGGAGCAGTTTGATGTGCAGCTGCTGATGCACAGCGGTGTTGACCTGCACAACTATCAGCCCTCCGCCATGGATATTGCACGGGTGGCGTCCTGTCAGCTGATGGTCGTCAACGGCGGTGAATCGGATACATGGCTGGATCATGTACTCGGTGCCGCCCGCAACAACAATATGAAGCTGATCCGCTTTATAGACCTTGCCGCAACACATCAGGAAGAAGCCCTGCCCGGTCTGACGGAAGCCGAAGAAGAGGATGACGCCGCGGATGAGCATGTCTGGCTGTCCTTAAATAATATGAAGCGGTTTTCCGACGCCGTCTGCGGCGCGGTCATCGCGCTCGATGCCGCCAACGCTGCCGATTACAAAGCCAACTGCGATCAGTACATTGAAGCGCTCACTGCGCTGGATGCCGAATATGCGCAGATGGTCGCCGCCGCAAAGTTGAATACCGTCATTGTGGCAGACCGTTTCCCCTTCCTGTACCTGATGCGTGATTACGGTCTCAACTATTATGCCGCCTTCTCCGGCTGTTCCGCCGAAAGCGAAGCCAGTTTTGAGACCATGGCGCTGCTCATCCGCAAAACCGCCGAGGTGCACCCCGGTGCCGTATTGGTGACCGAGACTTCCGACCGCCGTCTGGCCGACACAGTAGCGCAAAGCGCCGGCATTTCTCAGGTGCTGACACTGAACGCCGTGCAGTCGGTTACCGATAATGACATTCAAAACGGCGTTACCTATCTGACTTTGATGAAAGAAAACCTATCCGTGCTCCGTCAGGCACTCAATCCCGATTAACAGGAGGAACCCGTCATGCCCTTGCTTACCTGCAGCGATCTCAAAATCGGCTATGGCTCCCGCGTTATCGCCGATCGGATCAGCTTCACCCTGGAACAGGGGGATTATCTCTGCATTGTCGGTGAAAACGGCTGCGGAAAATCCACCCTGCTGCGCACCATCGCCCATCTTCAGCCCGCTTTGGGCGGCAGCATGTCCATGAATAAGGAAACAGACGGTCAGGTCGGCTACCTGTCCCAGCAGCAGACAGGCAGAAACCACTTCCCCGCCACCTGCCGGGAGATCGTTCTTTCCGGCTTTCTGAACAAGCGCGGCTGGCTGCCCTTCTATACAAAAAGCCAGAAAAAAGAAGCGCTGCGCAACATGGAAAAGCTGGATGCCCTGCCGCTGAGCAAAAAGAGCTTCAGCCGTCTGTCCGGCGGTCAACAGCAGCGTGTTCTGCTGGCACGAGCGCTGTGTGCCTCCGGCAAGATGCTGCTGCTGGATGAGCCTGTCACCGGTCTGGATGCCGGAACCACTGCCGAAATGTACCGGCTCATCGACAAACTGAATAAAGAAGAAAAGCTGACCATCCTGATGGTCTCCCACGATATGAAGGCCGCCCTTTCCGCCGCGACCCATGTGCTGTAGATTCACAACGGCAGCGCTGCCTTTATGACCGCCGCTGAATATCTGACCACTGAACGCGGACGCCGCTATATGGGATTGGAGGATTAAGACCATGCAAAGCCTTGATATGCTGTCCCTCTATCTCACCTTTCCCTTTGTGCAGTACGCGCTGCTGACCGGCGTGGTCATTGCACTGGCTTCCTCGCTGCTGGGCGTCACACTGGTCACCCGCAGAATGTCCTTCATCAGCGACAGCCTGTCCCACATGGCGTTTTTGTCCGCCACAGTGGCAGGCGTGCTCAAATTGGCAGGTGCTTCGATGCTGCTGACGCTGCCCGTCACCGCCATCTGCACGCTGCTGATGCTCCATTCCGACCGTCGCAACGGTCACAGTGATGCCCGGCTGGCCATGATCTCCGTCTCCTCCCTCGCCATCGGTTATCTGGTGATCAACCTGTTCTCGGGGTCAGGCAATGTGGCGGGCGATGTCTGCACCACGCTGTTCGGCTCCACCTCCATTCTGACCCTCAAATCGCAGGATGTGACCCTGTGCTGCGTGCTGTCCGCAATCGTGGTGCTCTTCTTCATCCTTTGCGAAAACCACATTTTTGCCATGACCTTTGATGAGACCTTCTGCCGTGCGACGGGCGTTAAGGCAGGGCTGTACAACGTACTCCTCGCCGTTGTCATCGCAACGATGATCTCCCTTTCCATGGAGCTGGTCGGTGCGCTGCTGACCTCCGCGCTCATCATTTTCCCCGCCCTGACCGCCATGCGGGTGTTCCGCAGCTTCCGCGGCGTCATCATCTGCTCGGTCATCTGCTCTGTTCTGTGTGCTGTATTGGGCATTCTCATCTCCATCCTGGCATCCACCCCTGTCGGTTCCACCATTGTTGCCGCGCAGGTGACCGGTTATCTGCTCTTCTCATTGATCGGCAGACTGCGCCGATAAATACCGACGCTTCAAACAGATTTTCCTTTCCGACCTTGTCATCGGACCCATGGGAAAATCTGTTTTTTTGCTTGCATAATTACACAAACCGGAGTATTCTGTTAGTTGCGCTTTGAACGCAGGAGGCTAACAACACCATGGCATCAGGAAGAAACACCATTGATATGACAGAAGGCAGCATCTGGCGGCACCTTGTCGGTTTTGCCGCCCCGATGCTCATCGGTCTTTTATTTCAACAGCTGTATAACACCGTGGACTCCCTGGTCGTGGGCAACTATGTCAGCAAACAGGCGCTGGGTGCCGTCGGCAGTACCGGTGTGATCATCAACACGCTGGTGGGCTTTTTCAGCGGTCTTTCCACCGGTGCGGGCGTTGTGATCGCCCGTGCCTTCGGCGCACATGACCGCAATGCCGTGCACCGTGCCGTACACACCACCATGGCGGCTACCCTGGTTCTGTGCGTGATACTGACCACCGTGGCTACGCTGCTCATTCCGCCGCTGCTGGGGCTGATGAAGATGCCCGAGGACATGTATGGCGAAGCGCTGACGTACCTTGAGATCTATTTCTGGGGCGTTTCCGGCATGATGCTCTACAATATGGGCGCCGGCATCCTGCGAGCCGTGGGCGACTCCCGCAGACCGCTGTATTTTCTTGTTTTCTCCGCCATCGTCAACACCATCGGCGACCTCATTTTTGTGCTGGTTTTCAAGATGGGTGTAGCCGGCGTTGCATGGGCTACCGTGCTGTCGCAGGCGCTGTCCGCCATCCTTGTGCTGTATGTGCTGATGAAAACGGACGATTCCTACAAGCTGCAGCCCGCCAAACTGCGCTTCCACGGCAGCACGCTCAAAATGATCATCCGCTTTGGTCTGCCCACCGCCTTCCAGACGGGCATCACCTCCTTCTCCAATGTATTTGTACAGGGCTACATCAATGTTTTCGGCACCGAGTGCGCCGCCGGCTGGACCATTTACGGCAAGCTTGACCAGTTCACCATGCTGCCGCTGCAGGGTCTCAGCATGGCCAACAGCACCTTTGTCGGTCAGAATCTGGGAGCCGGCAACATTGAGCGCGCCAAGCGCGGCGTGCGCACCACGCTTCTGCTCGCCATCAGTTCCACGCTTGTGCTGATGCTGCCGCTGCTTGTGTTCCGCCGTGAGCTGCTTTCTATGTTCAACAGCGATCCCGGCGTGCTGGATTTCGGTCAGATGTTTGTGCTGTGGATCACCCCCTTCTATGTATTCTGCTGTGTCAACGATACGCTGGGCGGTTCTCTCCGCGGCGCGGGCGAAGCCACAGCCTCCATGGCGTGCTGCCTGGGCAGCTTTGTGGTCAGCCGTCAGATCTACCTTTATGTGGTGTCTTTGTTCACGCATGACGCACTGGTCACCGGCATGGGCTACCCCCTGGGCTGGGTGCTGTGCTCCATCGCCATGACGCTGTGCTGGAAGCTGATCCCCTGGGAGAAAAAGCAGGCTGCACTGCGTCAGAGCGTCTGATTTGTAAAACCATTTTCTCAAAAAGCACACGACACTTTTCATACAGTTCGTTTTGTGCTATAATCAATATGGTAAATACTCCGAAAGGATTGGATCACACTCTTTGAGTAATGCAAAATTCGCGGTTTTCGTCGATCTGGAAAACTGCGGTGCAAAAGTGGAAACACTGAATAACATTCTGGAAAAAGTCAAAATCCGCGGTGACATCCTGTTGGGCAAGGTGTATGGCTACACTGACCGCTTTGATTCCCTGAAGGAAGTGCTGCTTTCCAACACCTTCACTGTGGTGCCTTCCCTGCGTTACGGCGCTGCGCAGAAAAACAACGCCGATATCCAGCTGGTGCTGGATGCGCTGGCGACCGCCTACACCAACCCGCTCATCGATTCATTCTGCATCGTCTCGGGTGACAGCGACTATGTGCCGCTGGTAGGCAAGCTCAAAAGCATGGGCAAGTTTGTTTTGGGCATCAGCCGCAGCGAGGTAGCCAGCACCATCTTTATCAACGCCTGCAACGAGTTTCAGTTTATGGAAAGCGTCAGCATGACCGCCCGACGCGAAAAGCCCCATAAGGGGCGCAAATCCGCCGCAGAGGATGACAGTGCCGATGAAGAGGCACTTTGCAAGCTGATTGAAAGCATCATCACCGAAGCTGATGAGGAAGAAATGTACGCCAGTGAAATCAAGGGCGTGCTGCTGCGTCTCAACCCGCAGTTCAACGAAAAAACCTACGGCTGTGCCACCTTCGGTAAGCTGTTGACCAAACTGGCGCAGCGTTACGGCACCATCCGCATGCGCAATGACAGTTACAACGTCATGGTCTCCCTCACTGCCGAAAGCGCTGCCGGAGAGAGCGCCCAGAAGGCGCTGACCCGCGACAGCTGGCAGGAAGCCTTTGTCAGCCAGCTGCAGCGCTATAAGGATGATGGCTTTGAGCGCATCAATCCCTCCATCCTCAAGGCGGATATCGTCTCCCTTTACCCCGATTTTACCGAAAAAAGCATTGGCTTCAAACGCTTTTCGGACATCCTGAAGCAATTGGAAAAAGACGGAAAGCTGAAGCTGGAGCTGGACGCGCAGCGCAATCTGCTGATCGCCATGCTGTAAGTAGGAGGCTGTTATGCCCGTTTATTCCGTAATCGTTCCATGCTATAATGAAGAAGCCGTGCTGCAGGAAACGCACCGCCGGCTGACCCGCGTTCTGCGCGGCATGGACGGTGACTATGAGATCATTTATGTCAATGACGGCTCCCGCGATGCCACCGCTGCCATCCTGAACGATCTGGCCGCGGAGGATGCCTGCGTCCGCGTAGTGCATTTTGCCCGCAACGGCGGACATCAGATTGCAGTAACTGCCGGTTTGGATTACGCTGCGGGCGACGCCATCGTCATCATCGACGCCGATCTGCAGGATCCGCCCGAGGTCATCCCCGAGATGGCTTCCCGCTGGCGCAGCGGCGCGCAGGTGGTGTATGGTCAGCGCAAAAAACGCGATGGCGAAAGCGCCTTCAAGAAAGTGACGGCCTTTGTTTATTACCGTCTGCTCCGCGCCATGACCAACACCGAAATTCCCGCCGACACCGGCGATTTCCGTCTGGTGGATCGTCGGGTGGCCGACGTGGTGCGCTCCATGCCGGAGCATGCACGTTTTCTACGCGGCATGTTCGCCTGGGTGGGCTTCCGTCAGGAGGCCGTGCTCTACGACCGCGACAAGCGCTTTGCCGGTGAGACGCATTATCCGCTCAAGGCCATGCTCCGGCTGGCGCTGGACGGCATGCTGAGCCTTTCCGACAAGCTGCTCAAAATCTCCACATATGCCGGCGTCACGCTGGGCTGCCTCAGCCTGCTGGGCATGCTGGTGCTGCTCATCCTGCTGTGCTGCGGCACATCGGGCGGCATGTGGTGGCTGGCCATGCTGATGATATTGTGCACCGGCATGGTGCTGACCGCCATGGGCGTGCTCGGCGCCTATGTCTCCCGTATCTATGACGAAACCCGCGGCAGACCGCTCTATATCGTGGCCGAGACCCGCGGTTTTCCGGAAGGAAGCAAGCCTTTCATCCGATAAATCAAACAATCCATTATCAGGAGGAAAATACCATGGTCAACAAGGAAATGTCCATCCGCGAAGTTCTGGAGCTGGATCAGGGTACCGCTTATATCTTCATGCAGGCCGGCATGCACTGCCTGGGCTGCCCCCATGCCACCGCCGAGTCCCTGGAAGACGCCTGCGCTGTGCACGGCATCGATGTGGATGAGCTTGTCAAGGCCCTGAACGGCTATCTGGCCACCAAGCAGGCTTAAGCCCTGCGCAGCAAAAGCGATCCTTGCGGAGGCGTAAGGATTGTTTTTGTTATTCATTTTTTGATAAACAGACGGAGAAAGTTATGAGTAAGCGTATCGTTCTGACAGGCGGCGGCACCGCCGGCCACGTTTCCCCCAATCTGGCACTGCTGCCCCACCTGCTTGAAAAAGGCTATGATGTGCACTACATCGGCACCGAAAACGGCATCGAGCACAGCATGATCGGCAGCCTGCCTCAGGTCACCTATCATGTGGTCAAGTCCGGCAAACTGCGCCGCTATTTTGACTGGAAAAACTTCACCGATCCCTTCCGCGTGCTGGCCGGTGCCTTTCAGAGCGCCCATCTGATGCGCAAGCTCAAGCCCGATGTAGTCTTTTCCAAGGGTGGCTTTGTGTCCGTCCCCGTGGTCTTTGGCGCATGGCTGCACCGCATCCCCGTGCTCTGCCACGAAAGTGACCTGACCCCCGGTCTGGCCAACCGCATCTGCAGCAAGTTTGCCCGCAAAGTGTGCACCACTTTTCCCGAATGTGCCGAGGCTCTGGGCAGCAAAGGCATCTTTACCGGTACGCCGCTGCGCCCCGAGCTGTTCAGCGGCAGCCGTGAAAAAGGTCTTGCCATGGCCGGCTTTGACGGCAGCAAGCCCGTGCTGCTCATGATGGGCGGCAGTCTCGGTGCGCAGAGCGTCAATAAAGCGCTGCGCGCTGCCCTGCCAGAACTGCTCAAGGAAATGAACGTATTCCACATCTGCGGCAAGGGCAATCTCGATGACAGCCTGCAGCACCTGACCGGTTACTATCAGCGGGAATTTTTGTCCGCTGAACTGCCCGATGCCCTCGCCTGCGCTGATTACATCCTGAGCCGCGCCGGTTCCAACGCCCTGTGCGAATTCCAGGCCCTCGGCCGCCCCATGCTGCTCATTCCCTATCCCAAGGGAGCCAGCCGCGGCGACCAGATCCTCAATGCCCATTCCTACGAAAAGCGCGGTCTCGCCCGTGTGCTGCTGCAGGAAAACATGACCGCCGAAAGCCTGACCGCTGCCATCCATTCTATGATGCAGGACGGCGATACGCTGACCGCGGCATTGAAGGCCGCCCCGCCGGCGGACGGCACCATGAAGGTGCTGGAACTGATCGCCGAAATTCAAAAGTAAACGGAGGACAGACCGATGAAATGCCCCTTTTCTGAAAAAGGCTGCGGCGGCTGCCGGAATATCGATGTCATGTACGGTGAGCTGCTGCGCCGCAAGGATGAGGCCTTTCATCGCCTGTTCCCTGACGCCCTGAAGATCGTTGGTGCGCAGGAGCCCTGCCGTTACCGCAACAAGGTATTGCGCACCTTCGCGCAGGGAAAAGAAAGCCTCTACACCGGCATCTACCGTGAGGGAACGCACCGCGTCATCTCGGTTCGGGATTGCCTGCTGGAGAACAAGGAAGCCTGTGACATCGCCGCCCGCGCCGGGCAGATACTGGCCGAGCTGCGTGTGCCTGCCTATCGGGAGGATTTTCACACCGGCATCCTGCGCCATCTGCAGGTGCGCCGTGCCCCCGCGACCGGGCAAGCCGTGGTGACCGTGATTGCCGCCGCGCCTTTCCCGCAGGAAAAGCTGTTTGCCGATCGGCTCATGGCCGCCTGCCCCGAGGTTCGCGGTGTGACCCGTTCTGTCAATGACCGCAGTACCAGCGCCGTCATGGGCTACACCTCCCAGGTGCTGGCCGGGCGGGATGAGATCTGGGATGAGCTCGGCGGGCTGCACGTCTGCCTCAGCTCCCGTTCCTTCTATCAGGTCAACAGCGCGCAGGCGGAAAAATTATACAAAAAAGCCATTGAGCTGGCCGCCCTGACCCCGCAGGATACCGTGCTGGACGCTTATTGCGGCATCGGTCTCATCGGTCTGATGGCCGCCCGTCAAGCCGGGCATGTCACGGGCATCGAGCTGGTCAAGGCTTCGGTGGACAATGCCGTCATCAATGCCCGCGTCAACCGCATCAAAAATGCCGATTTCATGCTGGGAGATGCCGTCAAGGCATTGAAATCCGGTGCCTGCAAGCCCGATGTGGTCTTTATGGACCCGCCGCGTGCCGGCTGCTCCGCCGAGTTCCTGCAGGCACTGACCGCCTCCCCCGCCCGCCGCGCCGTGTATGTCTCCTGCAGTCCCGAAACGCTGCGCCGCGACGTCGACCTGCTCACTCGTGCCGGCTGGCAGATGGAAAGCGTGCAGCCCTATGACCTGTTCCCCTATACCGAGCATACGGAAGCTGTTGTATTGCTGTCACGGGAAAAATAAAAGAACCTTTGAAAGTAAAAGGATCTCCACTATCCGAGCATCAAATGTCGAAGGAGGAGATCCTTTTTTGTTTTATTCATCACAAACTGAATGAATACAGTGTCAAGGATTGTTATTGCAATTATTTTGTTCTATATATACAATCTATTTGCAACATACCAT
>JAKSQG010000120.1 GCA_024404275.1 Clostridia bacterium
TCATCCGTGAAGTGCCGGATGTTGGTAAAACCTCGCTGGGTCGCGTAGTCTTCGAGGAACCGTTTCTGGTTGGTGATGCTGTTGCTCTCACCGACAAGCTCGTCATCTCGTGAGAGGCGCTCATACAGCGCCGTGATTAGATTGGGTTGGAGCTTCGGTTTCATAACGCTTTTTGCGCCTCCTTTTCGTTATTGATTGGCTCCACGATCATTGTACGATATCATGCTTCATTTGAGAAGGATTCCGCATCATACGGAACAAACACAGCAGGATGTTCTGAGTGATAAAGAATGATGTTGTTCCGTGTTGGCACAAAAAGAGAGGCATGCAGTTCAACTTGGAAAGCATGCCTCTTTTTTGATGATTGGTTTAGCGCTCCTCGCGGAAATAGTTGACGCCCAGGCTGGCCGGGGGCTGATTCTCGCGCTTGTTGCGGATGGAGGAGATGATCAGCACCAGTACCGTGACCACATAGGGCAGCATGCGCAGCAGGGGCTTGGCTGCCATGGTGACGGTAATGCCGGGGATGATGGCGATGAAGGAGGAGCAGCTGAACAGGATGCCGAAGATAAAGGAGCCGGGGATGGTCAGGTGCGGACGCCACAGCACAAAGATGACCAGTGCGATGGACAGCCAGCCAAAGGCTTCCAGACTGAGATAGGCTTCCTGGGACACCATGTAATCGATGATGTAGTACAGACCGCCAAGACCCGCGATGCCGCTGCCGATGATGGTGGCACAGTACTTATAGCGGGAAACGTTGATGCCCGCGGCATCCGCCGTGGCAGCGTTTTCACCGATGGCGCGCAGGTTCAGACCTACCTTGGTATGATACAGTACATAGGAAGCGATGATGGCAATGGCAACAGCCAGGAAGAACATGATGCCAAGGCCGCCCATGGCGGCAAGGTCAGCGGCCTGCAGATCCTTTTGAATGAGGGAGAAGGGCCAGCGGTAGTACTCCTTGGGGATGACCAGATAGTTTTTGACGTTGATGATGTTCTTGTTGCTCATGATCACCTTCATCAGGCCGACGCCGAAGGTGGTGAGCGCAAGACCGGTGACATTCTGGTTGGAGCGCAGCGTGACTGTCAGGAAGCAGTAGATGGCGCCCATCAGCGAAGCGGTAAGGAAGGAGGCAAGAATGCCCAGAATGACGATCAGGAAGGGGGGCAGGGAAGAGCCGCCGACGAGGGAAAGCATCAGGCAGCCGCCGGCACCGCCCATGCACATGATGCCGGGAATGCCAAGGTTCAAATGTCCGCTCTTCTCGGTAATGATCTCACCGGTGGAGCCGTACATGAAGGTGGCACCGAAGGTGAGTGCGTCGATGATGAAATTCAGCCAGTTTTGCCAACTCATTTGACTTTCTCCTTTCCTTCGTCCCTGCTGCGGCACAGCTTGTAACGGATAAAGAACTCGGAACCGATGATGAAGAACAGCATTACGCCGATGACAACGGAGGGGAAAGCACCGGACACATTGAAGGTGGTGGAAATCTGTGAAGCGCCCTGATTGAGGAACACGATAATGCCGGAGGTGAAGATCATGACCAGCGGGTTAAAGTTGGCGAGCCAGGAGACCATGATGGCGGTGAAGCCCTGTCCGCCGACCGAGTCGGTGTTGACGGAATGGTCCAGACAGGCGGCAATCAGGAAGCCCGCGAGTCCGCACAGCGCGCCGGAAAGGATCATGGTGCGGATGGTGACCTTTTTGACATTGATGCCGATGTAGCGGGCAGTGCGCTCGCTTTCACCGACGACGGAGATCTCATAGCCGTGTTTGCTGCGGGAGAGGTAGACGAACAAAAGAACGGAAACAACCAACACGATGAGGACGATCAGGAGGTACTTGTTGGCAGGCGCCACGGCCTTTTCCGGATAGACGACCAGATCGGGCATGTGGCCGTAGGGCAGCTCGCCCAGCGCGGAGGAACCGTTTGGCACCCACACGATCAGGAAATAGCTGACCAATTCAATCGCTATGTAGTTCATCATCAGGGTGAAAAGTGTTTCGTTGGTATTCCACTTGGACTTGAACAGTGCGGGAATCAAGGCCCACAGGGCGCCGGCAATGACGGCAGCTACCAGCATCAGGGGAATGATGACCCATTCGGGGTTGAGCGCTGTTTTGCCCTTGCCGCCCATATAGAAACTGACGGCAATGGCAGCAAGTACACCGATCAGCGTTTGTCCTTCACCGCCGATGTTCCAAAAGCGCATGCGAAAGGCGGGGGTCAGAGCCAAAGCCACACACAACAGAAGTGCCAGATTTTTGAGGAAGACCCAGAATTTACGGTTCATCCAGATGTTGGCGGCGTTGCTGGAGGAGATGCCGTTGATGAAGCTGAGGTAAAAATCGCTGATCTTGGCAGGGTTATTGCGCAGCTTGTCGATCATCAGAAAAGCAAGCAGACCGCAGACCAGGAGACCGAGCACGAAAGCGGCAATGCGGATGCCCCATGCGGCAGCAGGATGGATCTTATCGCGTTTTGCAAGATGGATCATGCTTTATTCCGCCTCCTTTGCAGTATCGGTAGGATAGGTTTTGGTCATCAGGGCGCCCAGCTCTTCTTTCTGTACGGTACGGGCATCGACGATGCCGGTGATGGTACCGCTGTTCATGACCACGATGCGGTCGCACAGCGCCATCAGCACGTCCAGATCCTCACCGACAAAGACAACGGCGGCGCCGTTCTGCTTTTGCTTGTTGAGCAGGTTGTAAATGGTGTAGGAAGAGTTGATATCCAGACCGCGGACGGGATAAGCGGCCATCAGTACCTTGGGAGAGGAGGAAATCTCACGACCGACCAGCACCTTTTGCACATTGCCGCCGCTCAGACGTCGGACGGGGGTACGGACACCGGGCGTGACCACTTCCAGCTCTTCGATGATGCGCTTGCCCAGTTCCTGGGGCTTTTTGCGATCCACAAAGAAAGAATGGCCTTTGCGGTAGGAGCGCAGCATCATGTTGTCTGTGATGCCCATGCTGCCCACCAGACCCATGCCGAGACGATCCTCGGGTACAAAGGAAAGGCGCACGCCCAGCTCACGGATCTCCAACGGTGTTTTGTCGCGCAGGTTCATGGCTTCGTCTTCGTTGAACAGCACCTGTCCCTCTTTGACCAGCTGCATGATCTGTGCTTTGGAAAGACCGCTGAAGCTGACGGGCTTGCCGGACGGATCGTGGAAGGCACCGGCGGCAGCCAGTTCACACACCCGTTTGAAAGACTTGTGATAGAAGGTGACAGGTTTGTTCTTTTTGGGGTTGTGGAAAACGATGCTGCCGCTTGTGAGCGGCTGCAGACCGGCGATGGCCTCCAGCAGTTCCTTCTGACCGCTGCCGGCGATGCCGGCGATGCCCAGTATCTCACCGCCGTTGACGGTGAAAGAGACATTTTTCAAAACCGGTATACCTTCGGGGTTCAATGCTTCAAGACCTGTGATCTCCAGTCGCGGCTGAGGGTCAAGGGGTTCGCTGCGGTCGATGTTGAGGGATATCTTTTTGCCCACCATCATTTCGGTCAGCATGTTCTCCGTGGCTTCGGAAGTGTTGACGGTGGCAATGTGTTCGCCCTTGCGCATGATGGCTACACGGTCGGATACTTCCAGCACTTCGTTGAGCTTGTGGGTGATGATGATGACGCTCTTGCCGTCTGCCACCATGGAGCGAAGAATCGCAAACAGCTTGCGGATCTCCTGCAGCGTCAGGACGGCGGTGGGTTCATCCAGAATCAGAATGTCGGCGCCGCGGTAGAGCACCTTGATGATCTCCACCGTCTGCTTTTCGGAAACCGACATGTCGTAGACTTTCTTTTCGGGGTCGATATTAAAACCGTACCGGTCAGCAATCTCCCGGACACGGGCATTGACGGTTTTCAGGCTGCTGCCCTTGATACCAAGATCGATGTTTTCAGCAGCGGTAAAGATGTCCACCAGCTTGAAATGCTGATGGATCATGCCGATTTTGAGATCGAAGGCATCCTTGGGATCACGGATGACCACTTCTTTTCCATCAACGAGGATGTGGCCTTCGTCGGGAAAATAGATGCCGGAAAGCATGTTCATCAGGGTCGTTTTGCCGCAGCCATTTTCGCCCAGAATGGCAAGGACTTCGCCGGGATAAACGTCCAGATTGACGCCGTGGTTGGCGACCACTTCACCAAAGCATTTGGTGATGTTCTTCATTTCCAGAAAGGGCTTCTTTGTGTTCTGCACAGAAAAATTCCTCCGTAATCGGGGCTTTTCGGGTGGGCTGAAGGAGTGTATCGGGCCGGGTCTAAAAACACATAAGGCTGCCGCCAACGGATTGGCGGCAGCTTATGTGTTGACTCAATAAAATCAAGAACCGAAGGCGGTGTTCAGCAGCTCGATACCGTCGATCCAGGCGTCGAAGTAGGGAGCGGAACGATACTCGGACTCATGGAAGTAACCATCATAAACGATGGGGGTGCCTTCCACGAAATCGCCGTCGGTGGGACCACCGGGCTGCCAGGTAGCGGCCATGGGTTCGCCGCCCACAGTGATGAAGCCCTCGGTAGCGGTGTCGAAGGGATGCACAGTGCCGTTGACCAGACCTTCGCAAACTTCAGCCAGCTTTTCGACGGTGCCGGCAGCAGCAGCCTGGGTGTTGACTTCGCTCAGCTGGACAGCGCCGTTTTCGATGGTGCCGACCCAGTCGGTGGCGATGGCTTCACCGGTGGCAACACAGTTGATCATGTACACAAAGTAGGGAGCCCAGTTGATGCGGGAGGAAACAATGAAGGTGTTGGGGCAGGTGTCCACGGTGGGGGCGTTGTAGGCGATGTTGGGGATACCGGCGTTTTCGCAGGCAGTGGGAGCACCCATGGAGTCAGCATGCTGGCTGATCAGGTCGCAGCCGTCGGCGATCAGGGATTCGGCGGCAGCCTTTTCTTCCTTCTCGTCATACCACCAGCCGGTGAAGGAGACCTTCATCAGGACATCGGGGCA
>JAKSQG010000121.1 GCA_024404275.1 Clostridia bacterium
CACGCCGTCCTGCTCACGCGCAAAGGTATTCCCTTCCTGATGCCAATCCCGGAGCAAACCGTCCTCGCCGGACAGGTAAACACTGTCCGCCAGATTTTGCCCTTCCAGCAAGACAGCAGCCTGCCGGGCGGTTTTGTCGCTGATTACACGGGCAGCGGCAAAGGTGCGCACCAGTACTGTGGAAGCCAGGGCAAAACACAGCACAGAAACGACGATTTCAATCAGAAGAGCATGATGTTGATTGTTTTTCATAGCATATTCCCCGCTGCTCTCAAAGCCATGATAAGGATATGCTCCGTCCCGTTTTCATCCGTCAGGCAAACGGTCAGCCGCTGCCCATCGAGCTCGGCATGCAGGCTTTTCGCATTGCAGAGAACCTCGCCGTATTCCTTGCGAAGGCCTTCTTCTTTTTCAAAAACATACTGCATGAGCCGATTCTCAAACACATACAGACCGGTAATGTAGGTCTCCTCCTCGTCACCGTCTGATGTGCAGAGCACAGCCCCATCCTCCTCGGTAAAAACACCGTTCAACCGATCCGAGGAGCGGATCATGTTGCGGCACACGCTTTCCAGAATGCGCTGTGTATTATGCTCGGAAGCAGCTGCCACCGTATCGCGATAGGCTTCGGCGCTGAGCAGCACCAGCACGGTACCGAATACCGCAAAAACGCCAAGCAGCAAAAAAACAAACACCCCGGAGATGCCATGACTTTTGTTCATCGGCCGAATACCTCCTTTTCGGTCACGATGATATCAGGGGCAACGTTGGAGGCGAAGGCATCATAATAAACGCCATAGCGCTCTTCATCGTAGCGCAAAGCATAATGGGCTTTCAGGTATTCCAGATCGGAGGGATACGCCCCTTCGACAGCGTAACAGGTATTGGCAGCATTGATGATCGCCCGGCGCACCAGCTCCGTTTCGCCCCCTTCCGACACCCGTCCCATGTGTTGTACGACCAGTACAGTCAGCGCCGTCAGCAGCACAAATACAGCGGAGCAGATGATCAGGCTCCGTCTGAATCCGGTAAGATGCTTGACGCTCACGGCTCCGCTGTCCTCCTTACAGAATGCTGGAAATAATGCCGGCCATGGGCAGCATCACGCTGAGCAGGATACCGCCGATGACCAAACAGAGCAGCGCCACCAGGGTAGGTTCAATGATGGAAACAAGGCGGCTGATTGCTTCTTCCGCCTGTTCCTCATAGTTTTGGGCCAGTTGAAGCATTTCTTCGCTTTCACGGCCGGCCGCCGCGGCGACAGAGAGCATGCGTACGTGCAGATCATCCAGCAGTTTGCTGTCCTTCAGGGCGTCGGCAAAGAGCACGCCCTCGCTCATTTGCTGCCGCATATGATTCACGCGGGTATTTACAGTCTCATCCCCGATCACTGCCGGCACCATCTCAAGCGCGTCATCCATGGTAAAGCCGGCGGAAAGCATCATGCCAAGAACAGAAAAGAGGCGGGAGCCCATGAGTTTCTGATTGACGCTGCGTACCGGCGGCAGCACACGGCAGAGGAGTTCCAGCACCTGCCGTCCCCTGCCGCATTTGTACATGACCAGCATAGCCACCGCGAGTACCACAATCAGACCCACCGCCGCGATGACCACAGCGCCCGCGGAGGTGCCGATATGCATCATGGTCGTGCCGGAGGAGGTCATGGCAATGCCCATGCCGGACAGGACACGTCCAAACACCGGCATGACCGCGGTGAACATCACAACGATGATACCAAGCACCATGAAGCCCAAAATCATCGGATAGGTAATGGCGCTGACAATCGCACCGCGGATACGCCCTTCCCGGGCATAATAGACCTGCAAACCGCGAAGGACCTCTCCCAGACGGCCGGTCTTTTCGCCCACGGCTGTCATTTCCGTCATGTATTCCGGAAAACGGCCGTACTGCCGCAGCGCGTCACTCAATGAGCCGCTTTCGTTCATCAGAAGGCCGACCGCACGGCAAAGGTCACCGGCTTCGTTGTCGCCGCTTTCCGACAGCACCTCAAGTCCTTCGTGGAGCGTCATTCCGGAATCCAGGATCATGGCTGCTGATGAGCAGAAAACGCTGATCTCTTCATTTGAGAGTTTTCGGACTGTTTTCACATTTTCAGACATGGTTTTGTCCTCTCTTCAGTAGAACCTTTCTTCCTGATAGGTGCCGTTTTTACTGATTCCGCCAAGCTCGTAGGTGGGATCGTAGATGACCTCTTTTCCGTCGATGAACACAGACAGCCACGCATGATAGGTGCTGCCAAAATATCCGATGCAGAAGCGGGTTTTGACGCCCTGCGTACGCAGAATGGCGCAGGCAACGGCTGAAAGATCCTGACAGACGCCCATTTTATTTTTAAGTACATAGTTGATATCCGGCAGGTCACCGGACTTCAGTACCATCATGCGCACATAATCAAAATGGAAATTCTTTTTGAAATAATCCCGCACTGCCTGCAGTTTTTCAGCATCGGTGGTGCAATTGCGGCAGATTTCATCCGACAGCGCAACGATGGGGTCATCCTTGCTGTAATTGACATACTGATTGGGGACAAGGAAGGCCGCCTGCTCATCGTCCAGCGTGACCGAGATCTTTCTGGAGCCGATCTGGGCATACTGCTTGCCGCTGGTATTTTTATAGAGAACAATGGTATAGCTGCCCGAACCGAACTGCAGCGGAAATACCTCATAGGTACCGTTGGAATTAATATCGTAGGTCAGTTTATTGCTGCCGAATTTGATCTGCAGCTTTTGCTTTTTGCTTGTTTTGGCGCCCTTGATCATGATATAACCCTGTTTGGCGTGGCTGTAATCGATTTTGAGGCTGTCATCGGAGACGACCCGGTCGCCATCCGCCTTGGGCCAGACCGCGCCCGACCAGATGGCAAACGCGGAGCAAAACAAAAGAAGGCATAACGCTGTCGCCAACAGCGCCCACCTGTTCAAGCGCCGGAACCGCATGATGCCCTCCTTTCCCCGGAAAATGACCGGATACACAAGGTAATATCAGAAAACAAAGTGGTTAAACTTAATTATGTCCGTTCTCTTCGGACTTTTCAATGCAGCTGACGCAGTAGTGGATGACCACATCGCTGCGGTGCACGCGCCGGTAGAAGTTCTTTTTGACCCGCTCCATGACAATGAGGCTGTCATCGGGCTGCTTCATATTCAGAAGCAATGCAAAGCGGGAAGCACTGTAGCGGGCAATGACATCACCGCTCCGCAGTGTTTGCCGCAGCACCTGCTGCAGTGTGCCCATGCTCTGGTCGAGGAGCAGCGGCTCCACATCACTGCCATCCGGCTGCATCAGCGTGACCAACAGAACAAACACCTTGAAATCATGTCTTCCGACGCTGCGCATCATCAGGTTGTAGACTTCCTTGAAGGCCGCGTAGTCGCAAAGGTAGGCGCCGCCTTTTTTCAGGGAATCCGCCTGCAGTTCCCCGCAGAGGGCCTGAAGGCTTTCCTCCATGCTCTTCTCGGAAGTGACGATGCTGTGGTAAAAATCCCGGATGCCCGCGGGCGGCTCGATACCGAGATAACGGTAGTACATTTCGGAGACATGACGATACTGCTGCATGGCGTCGCTGACGCTGCCGGTGCGAAGCATGGCCTCCATCAGCATAAGATGCAGTTTTTCATCAAAACGATCGATTTCCAGACCGCGGCGGCAGCGATAGATGATTTCCTCATCATCTTCCTTTGTCGCCAGATATTGAAGATAGCGATACAGTACGCTGCAATAATCCTCACGCAAAAGACGCGTCTGCCGTTCTGTCACCGCGTTTTTCAGATCGGCAGGCAGCTTGAAATCGCCGCTGTACCAATCCAGTGCAGTGGCAAAGCTTTTATTATTCTCTTCTGTACAGGGAGCACTGCGTCCAATGCGGCGCAGGTGCTTTTCAAACTCATACAAATCGACGCTGACATCCGGACCCGGCTCAAAGGCAGCGGAACCGTTGCCCGTTTTGATACAGTCGACCAGAGCGGGATCCATTTCCTTGAGGATGACCCTCAGACGGCTGATCATGGTTTTCAGCGCGCTTTCGGGATTGACGCTTCTCTATGTCGGCCAAAGGGCCTCATACAGCCTGTCATTGTCCACGCGGCTGCCGCGTGCCAGAATCAAAAATTCGAACAATGCCAGACTTTTTTTACTGCGGGTGATCATTTTCTCAATGTTTTTGCCATGAGAGGTGATCATAAATGTGCCCAGCACATGAATGGATACGGTATTTGCCATGGTACAATCTCCCATACCGACGCACAAGAGTTACATTGTCGGTAACATAATTATATCAAACGCGCCTAGGATTTGCAACCATACATATAACCGTACATTTTACTTTTTTATCCGTTTTCTTCTCTTTTGATCAGCGATTTCAGCTGACCCAACATTTTTCCGCTGCTCTACCGGCCACGGCGCAGCTGCTGAAGCGCTTTTTCCATGCTCTCAGTAGCCTTGATCTGTTCCATCAGGCTTCCGCCGCCGCTCGCGCCCAGCGTTTTGAGTGCGCCGACCACCAGCGTACGTTCCTGCTATGGCATATTACGGATCAGACGGGCCGCCGCCAGCGGATGAGAAGCGATGCAGCCCGGCACCTCTCCCAGGTGACTGGCGCCGCACGCCGACACCAGGTCAAAAAGAAAGTTTACAAGGGACTGTCTTTCTTCCACCGTACACTTTTCCAGATAAGCCTGGAAGGTGCCGGCAAATACACGGCTGGACAACGTGGTGCCCTCCGCTGTTTCAAACGCCGGACCGTTCAGATGCCACAAAAAAGCGTTGTGCTGAAAAATGCCCAGTCCATTGCTCTGCACCACCGTGCGGTTTTCGGTGCCATCCAGCAATAGACCGATGACAGAGGACTCGGGAATATAAGAGGCAACCCTGCTTTCAATTTCACGGTAGCCTTCGGTATCCCGGATCTCCGCACAAACGCCCGGACCATCAAAGCTGATGACGCGG
>JAKSQG010000122.1 GCA_024404275.1 Clostridia bacterium
GAGCTGGAGCATCTGTTCTCCTGACAAACAACAAAAGGGCAGGATCCCAATCGATCCTGCCTTTTTCATATGCTTTTTTACTCTGCAAATAACGGTGTGGACAGATAGCGATCTCCCGTATCGGGCAGCAGCACCACAATGTTCTTTCCCGCGTTTTCGGGCCGCTTCGCCACCTGCAGCGCGGCATACAGTGCCGCGCCGGAGGAGATGCCCACCAGCACGCCTTCGCTGCGTCCCAGGCGTCGGGCGGCTTCATAGGCATTTTCCCCGGAAACGGGGATCACTTCGTCATACACCGCCGTGTTCAGCACATCGGGTACAAAACCTGCGCCGATGCCCTGCAGGGGATGCGGTCCCGCCTTGCCGCCGGAAAGCACCGCCGAGGTATCAGGCTCCACCGCCACCACCTTGACAGCCGGGTTCTTTTCCTTCAGGTACTCGCCCACACCCGTGATGGTGCCGCCGGTGCCCACACCGGCCACAAAGATATCTACCTTACCGTCGGTATCGTTCCAGATTTCAGGGCCCGTCGACAGACGATGTGCCTCCGGATTGGCGGGGTTGTCAAACTGCCCGGCAATGATGCTGCCCGGCATGTTCGCCTGCAGTTCCTCTGCCACGGCAATGGCGCCGCTCATACCCTTCGCACCCTCACTCAGCACCAGCTCCGCACCATAAGCCTTCATCAGCTGACGGCGTTCCATGCTCATGGTATCGGGCATAACAATGATCAGCCGGTATCCGCGCGCCGCGCACACCATGGCCAGACCGATGCCGGTATTGCCGCTGGTGGGTTCAATGATGACGCCGCCTTTTTGCAGTCTGCCGCTCTTCTCGGCATTGTCCACAATGTTTTTTGCAACACGATCCTTGACCGAACCGGCGGGGTTCAGGTATTCCAGCTTGGCCAGCACCGTTGCGGAAAGGTTTTCCTCGTTTTCGATGTGGGTCAGCTCCAGCAGCGGCGTGCCGCCGGTCAGCTCATCAATCGCCTGATAGATCTTCATTGTTTTCCCTTCTTTATTCTTCTGTCGGCAGCCCGAATTCTCCGGGCAAAAAGCGCGGACATACATTTTCACTCGAGCAGATGACCGAAGCCGCCAGCCGTGTGCCGATGGTGCAGGCTTCCTAAAGCGTTTTATGATAGGTCAGTCCTGCCGCCACCCCGGCAAAGAAGGCGTCGCCCGCCCCCGTTGTATCGCGCACCGCCACATTCATCGCGGGCACCACACCGCGGGCACCGGAGACATCGGCATACACCGCTCCGTCGCCGCCCATCGTCACCACCATGCTCTTGAGGTCCGCCGCGTATACTGCCGATGCCAGTTCATCCGCCATGCGCACAGGCGAGAAACTGCTGTAATCATGACTGAAGAAGATGCCTGCCTCCTGACGGTTGCACACCAGACAGTCCACATGGCGAAGCAGGTCACGGCGCTTGACGGCAATGCTCATATTGGAAACCGCCGCATACACCGGTACATGATATTTCTGCGCCAGCTTCAGCACGCGCTGCACCGTCGGCGTTTCCATATCGATCTCAAGCAGCACGCTGTCCGCCGTGCGGAAGATCTCGTCCCCCTCTTCATCCAGAATATCGTTGATGGGGCTAAGGTCAGGACGTTTGGATATGGAAGCCGTCACATCCCCCGTGTCATCAAACACCGCCAGCCAGGTGCCCATACCATCCGGCACGCGGCGCATGTGAGAGGTATCCACCTTGTGGTTTTTCAGCTTGCGGACCACATCCTCGCCAATGCCCGTTTCATCCACCAGACCGATAAACACAGGCCGCAATTCCAGATTGGCAATGTCCTCGGCAATGTTGCGGCTGACGCCGCCATGTACCTGCTCCACCCGACCGGCATTGCGTCCGCCCGGAATATAAGCGCCCGTGGGATAGCCCTTGATATCCACAAATACAGCGCCCAACACCACAATACTCATGTTTTTTTCTCCTTAAATGCCGCTGCCCTTTCCGTGCTTTGGAAAGGGCAGTCGTATAATTATTTGGTGATCCTTTCACCCGTCAGCTTATACCAGCCGTCGCGCAGTACTTTCTGGTTTTCCACGCCGTAAGACGGGTCATTCGCCTCCGCTTCCGCCATGTCACGCAGGAAGTGTACACAGTTCTGACCGCCAAAGCCGTTGTTCATGATGGTGTTGCTGCCGTGCGGGCGGTTATGCATCGTGCACATCGACCAGCGTCCATCCGGCATTTCCGCATACACGATGTGGCAGGTCCAGTCGCTTGCGCCAAACGATTTGTTCATGATCAGCGTATCCCGCAGTGTCAGCGGCTCCACGTCGCAATGACGGCCGCGGCTCAGAATGCTCAGTTCCCAGCACAGTCCGGTGGCCGGGTCATACACGCGGAAGGATTTCTGACCGCTCTGCAGCGCCTTTACCTCGTTCTGCCAGTGCAGCAGTTTGATGTCTGTGGGATGCACCACGTTCAGTCCATCCGTATCGCTGATGTAATAACGGGCAGGGGCCGAAGCCTCCAACGCACCGGCAGAATACAGCACATACTGTGTGATGCTGTCCAGTACACCGGTCGCAGGCACGCCGTTGCGCAGCTGGAAGGCCACGATGGCGTTGTGCGTATCGGTATCAAACAGTCCGCTGGTGGACGGCACATAATAGTGCAGACTGCGCAGGGTATTCTGCGCCCTTGTCACGGCCGAATAAGTGGTCTCGTCGCGGTAGTAGATCTCGTATTTGGTGTAAGAAGGAATGGACGCCGTGCTGTAGGCACGGGCTGCCGTGCAGAACAGGATCTGGAAAGTAGCACTGCCGGCATAGCCGTCCACCGTCAGACCATGCTGTTTCTGGAAGTTCTTTACCGCGGAGATGGTGGCGTCATCATAGGTGCCGCTCACATAGCTCAGATAGCCCAGCTCCGCCAGTCGGCGCTGCGTCAGGTTGACATCTTCGCCGGTATAGCCGCTGCGCAGCGTGCGGGCCAAAGTACTGGCGCTGTAGGAGGAGACCATGCCGTTCTCCGTCGCGGGCGCGTACTGCACCAGATATTTGGTCATCACGTAGCCGCTCTGCGTTTCGGTGTAGATCTTGCTCCATTCCCCTTCAAAGGCGGAGATGACCACCATCGCGCCGTCCTTGAGTTCTGTCAGTATTTTGCCGCTGGTGGAAGGCGTTTTGCGCAGGTTCAAAGAGCCGTTTTCCGTCTTGACCGTCGCGTAGCGGTATTCGCCGTAATACAGATGTCCCAGGGTTCCCGGGGCCACCGTCGGAGCAGCGGTCGGGACGGGAGTAGGCGCAGCCGTCGGTGCCGGTGTCACGTCAAAGCGCAGGAAGCTGCTCATCACATAGCCGATATAATCGCCGTACCGGATCTGGCTCCACTCACTGCCGCGGCTCAGCACCGTAACCAGCGACTTGTTGGGAATCTGATACAGTACGCTGTAACTGGACCCCGCTCCGGCGCGCAGGTTCAGTTTGCCGCCGTTGGAGCAATACACCATCGCGGTCGTTCCCGTGGGAACAGGTGTAGGATTCACAGGAGAAATTGTCGGTACCGCGGTCGGTACGGCGGTAGGCGTCAGGAACGCCAGGAACTTGGTCATCACGTAGCCGCTCTGCGAGCCGTAATTAACAGTGCACCAGGTGGTACCCACACTGGTCAGGTACAGGGTCGATCCGTTGGGAATCTGCGCCAGCACTTTGGCGGTGGCGGAGGCAGAAGCCCGCAGGTTCAGCTTGCCGCCGTTTTCAGTGGAGACCATCGCAATGCCGGCATAGCTGGGCGTAGCGGTCACATAGGGCGCGGGAGAGGGCGTAGCAGTCGCAGGCGCAAGCGTCGCCGTCACGATCGGCGAGATCTTTTGCAGGAAGCTGCTCATCACATAGCCGCTGACGCCATTGTATTCGGTACGGCACCATTTGCTGTCATAATCGGAGACTGTCAGCAGCGTGCCATTGGGAATGCGCTCCAGTACCTTGGCGCTGCTGCCCGCCGAGGCGCGCAGGTTCAGCCTGCCGCCGTCCGCGCAGTACACCACGGCAAAATAGTTATCCGTCGGAGCCGGCGCCGGCGTAGGACCCACAGGCGTCACGCTGAAACGCAGGAAGGAGGTCATCACATAACCATGATAGCCATTCCAGCTGACAGCGCACCACTTATCCCCCTTGTCGGTCACGGTCAGCACCGTGCCGTTGGGAATCTGCGCCAGCACCTTGTACGAGGAGCCCGCACCGGAGCGCAGGTTCAATTTGCCGCCGTTTTCGCAATACACCGTCGCGCTGACCGATGTATCGGTGCCGCCGCCGCTTGTCAGCTGATACAGCAGCGTCAGCGTATTATTGCCGGCAATGCCGTCCATCGACAGACCGTGTTCCCGCTGGAATACCGTCACGATCTCTTCGGTCTTGGCACCGTATTTTCCATCGCAGGTGATGGTATAACCCAGCGCTTTCAGCGCCTGCTGCATCTTCAGCACTTCGCTGCCGCTGTCATTTTTCTGCAGCGTGTTATATGCCAGCGCGCTGCTCATCAGCAGCATGACCGCCAGCAGCATTGCCGCGGCGACGCACATTCCTTTACGCATTCCAACCGGCCTCCTCATTTCAAGCCAACACAAACAGACCTTCCGGCCTTTTTTATCTTCCTCATTGTATCATGATATTTCGCATTTGTAAATAAATATTTCATTTCTATGACAGTGCGAATGTTCATTCCGATTGTTCACCATGCATCGATATGCTATAATACCCAAGGAGGGATTTTATGAGACTGACTGATATTGACGAGCAATTGATATCGGAGCAAATGCAGCTCCATCATGTGCCGGGCATGAGCATTGCCCTGCTGCATCGGGATGGCACTGTACAATCATACTGTTTTGGTCTTGCAGATGCGTCTGCCCTTGTAAAAGTAACGCCCGACACGCTGTTTGAGGCAGCCTCCCTGACCAAATGCCCTTTCGCGGTCATTGTCGGGCAT
>JAKSQG010000123.1 GCA_024404275.1 Clostridia bacterium
GCGATCCTGCTGACCGTGACGATGCTGCTGTCCTGCTGCGGCGTTGTCCTGGCTGACGAAGCCGTCAAGACCGCTGATGTTATCATCGTCGGTGCCGGCGGCGGCGGTATGGCTGCCGCCATCGAAGCCATCAACGACGGCGCCCAGAGCGTCATCATCCTCGAAAAGACCGGCCGCACCGGCGGCTCCCTCAACTTCACCTCCGGTTCCATGTCCGGCGCCGAGACCATCATTCAGGAGCTCGACGGCGTGGTGGATACCAAGGAATGCTATGTGCAGGATATTCTGGCCAACGGTGCCCAGCTGGGCAACGAAGAGCTGATCCGCGCTTATGTTGAAGAAGACACCGCCACCATCCAGTGGCTGTGGGACAACGGTCTGAGCGAGTATCCCGTGCACGCCGTGTTCGCCCCCGAACATCAGCTGTACACCATCGCCCGTACCTACAAGCCCGCTGCCAAGGACCGCGCCAACTACAAGAGCGCTGCCCATGAGATCCTGGATGCCGTGCTGGCGACCGAACCTTACGCCGGCGTGACCATCGATTTCAACACCACCGCCACCGCCCTGGAAGCCAATGAGCTGGGTCAGGTGCTGACCGTGGTCGCCACCGACGCCAACGGCGACACCGTGCGCTACACCGCCAAGAAGGCCGTCATCATGGCCACCGGCGGCTACTCCGGCAACCCCACCATGATGGCCGCTTTCGCCAAGAACGGCGCCAACTATGTGCTGGGCGGCGCTACCGCCTCTGACGGCTACGGCATCTACATGATGCAGGAAGCCGGCGCCTACATCGATCCTACCGCGATGACCTACATTCCCACCTTCCCCATGGGTCATGAAACGGCCCCCGGCATCGGCGTGATCGCCTCCTCCTACATGTGGAAGGCCGGCGCCATCTCCGTCAACCAGGAAGGCTTCCGCTTCGCCAACGAAAACGACGCTGACGTTGTTGCCCGTGAAGTGACCCTGGAAGAGCAGACCAACGCCGTGCAGTACGATATCTTCACCGATAAGATCATCGCCGATACCGAAGCACTGGGCTCCTCTGTGTTCTGGAACTTCTACTATGCCCCCGGCAAGACCTACAGCGATGCCGTTATCTCTGCCGATTCCATCGAAGAGCTGGCTGCCAAGCTGGACATCCCCGCCGAGAACCTGAAGGCCACCATTGCCGATTACAACGCCCATGTGGAATCCGGCGAACCCGATGAGTTCGGCCGTGAGTACACCGAAGACGCCATCAAGAACAATCCCTCCTACTGTGCTGCCATCAACAAGATCGAAGGCGATAAGTACTACGCCATCGCTCTGAAGGCCCTGGTCGTCATGACCCTGGGCGGCGTCACCGTCAATGTGGACGGTCAGGTGCTGGATACCGCCGGCGAAGCCATTCCCGGTCTGTATGCTGCCGGCGAGTGCGTGGGCGGCGTCTGGGGCAAGTTCGTCTCCGGCGGCACCGGCGTCATGGGTCCCATCGTGTTCGGCCGCCTGGCTGCCCGCGCTGCCATGAGCAATGAACCCGCCACCGATTATGTGGCCAAGGAAAAGTCCACCACCATCACCGCTGAAATGTTTGCCAAGCCCGAAGCCGATGCCGAAGCCCGCTTCGACATGAGCACTGCCCTCAAGGACGGCGAATACACCGCCACCGTGAGCGGTCAGGAAGGCAAGATGACCGTGAAGGTCGTCATCGCCGAAGGCAAGATCGCCAATGTGGAGATCGTGGAAGCCCACGAGACCATGGTCATCGCCGCCGGCGCTCTTGAAGCCATCCCGCAGGCCATCGTTGCTGCCAACAGCCCTGATGTGGATATCTTCTCTTCCGCCACCCTGACCTCCGGCCGCATCATGGATGCCGTCGCCCAGTGCCTGGAGCAGGCTTCCAAGTAATCCTCCATTCACACAAGGGGAACCTCCTTTTCCGGACCGGTAAAGAAGGTTCCCCATATTCCCTCCGGGAAAGACAGTGCTTAACGCTGTCAACGGCACCTTTGCATGGATGTTGCATCATTTGTGCAAAGGTGTTATTATTTTTATGCAATTTATCCGGAGGGCTTACGCCAATGCTGAATCTGATCATCGCGGTGCTGATGAGCACCCTTATTTCCGTTTTGATGCGCCTGAGCGAGCGCCATGGCAAGGGACGCGTTTCCATGCTGATGTTCAATTACATGATGTGCACCGCGCTGGCGGCGGCTTTTACCTCTTTCCGCCCCGCCGAAGGAATGAGCACCACCCTTTCGCTGGGGCTTGTCAACGGCGCGCTGTATCTCGGGGCGTTCATGCTGCTGCAGTGGAATGTGACAAGCAACGGCGTCATCCTTTCCTCCACCTTCATGAAGCTGGGGGTGCTGGTGCCCACGCTGCTGTCCCTGATCGCTTTCGGCGATGTGCTGTCGGTTCCCCGGGCGGCGGGACTGGCACTCCCGGTGGCAGCTGTGCTTTTGATGAACGGCCGCTCCGGGCAAAAGACTGCCGTGAAAAGCCTGCCCGGCTTGCTGCTGCTGCTTTTTGTGGGCGGCATGGCGGACGGCATGTCCAAGGTGCATGAGCAGTTGGGCAACACGGAGCTGAACAGTCTGTTTTTGTTGATCACCTTCGGCTCCGCGCTCATCCTGTGCGCCGCCGTTTGCGTTTTCCGCCGCAGCCGCATCAGCAAGTGGGATGTGATCGACGGCATTCTCATTGCCGTTCCCAATTATTTCAGTACCCGTTTCCTGCTGGCTTCGCTCAACAGCCTGCCCGCCGTCATTGCCTATCCCTGCTTCAGCGCGGGCGTCATCGCCGTAACTTCCCTCATCGGGGCTTACGTTTTTCATGAACGTCTCAGCCGCCGCCAGTGGGGTGCCATGCTGGTTATTGCCGCCGCGCTGGTGCTGCTCAACCTGTAAGGACCGCAAATCTCAGCTTAACGAGTCATCGGGGAACTTTTTGCACAAAAAAAGAAGCGGGGTCTGCCGCTTCCCTTTTTTTACGCTTTTTTGATCAGCCCTGCTTTTGCCAGCAAGAGCACGATGGGCGGAATGATGACCAGCTGCAGGATGATGCCGGGCACAGCTGTAGTGATGGCACCGGCAAGGAACGCCTGCCATGTGAACACGCCGCCGCTGAGACCGGCAAAAAACAGCCTTGCAAAGCCCCATACCACGCGTCCGCACACCATGGCAATGATCAGCGCCATGTATTCACGGCCTTTTACATTCTTGAGCAAACGGTACATAAGACCCGAGATCAAACCGTAGGTCGCCAGTTCCAGTGCCATCGAAGTGGCCTGCGGAAACAGCGCCGGCATGCCAAACAGCAGGGAGCGCAGCAGCGGCGCGATCAATCCCACTCCCAGTCCCCACGGAGCGCCGCACACAAAACCGCACAGCAGGGCGGGAATGTGCATGGGGCACAGCATGCTGCCGATCTGCGGAATCTGACCCGTCAGAAAGGGCAGCACCATGGCGAGTGCCAGAAACAGGGCGGCAAAGGTGAGCTTTTTTACAGCGGTTCGTTTGTTCATGTTTTTTCCTCCGACAAAAAAAGATATCTTGCCCATGAATTTCAAGGGCAGGATATCTTCATGATATCGTGTTCAGTTCTTTTTTGAGTGCGCGGTGCTTCGCTTCTGCAAAGACGTGCCGGCTTTTGCCGACAGCATATTTTAACATAAAGCGTACTTTTGTGTCAACTATGCTCCTGAAAACGCCCCCGCATCGGCTGCGGAGGCGTTTGAAAATTACAGAATGATAATGCCGTTGCGGCGGCAGGTCTCACGGGTATCGTTATCCCACAGGCTGCACTGCACCTCGCCGATGTGCGCTTTGCCCAGCAGCAGCATGCACAGACGGCTCTGACCGATACCGCCGCCCATGGTGTAGGGCAGCTCACCCGCCAGCAGTTTTTTGTGGAAGGGCAGCTCGGCACGGCTTTCGCAGCCGGCCTTTTTCAGCTGTTCCCGCAGAGATTCGGGAGACACGCGGATACCCATGGAGCTGATCTCAAAGGCACAATCCAGCACATCATTATAGAACATGATGTCGCCGTTCAGGCTCCAGTCGTCATAGTCGGGAGCGCGTCCGTCATGCGGCTTGCCGCTGCGCAGCGCATCACCGATCTGCAGGATGCCGACGGTGCGATGCTCCTTCACAAAGCGGTTCTCGCGCTCATGGGGAGTCAAGTCGGGGTACATGTCCTCCAGCTCCTGCGTGGTCACAAAGGTGATGTCACGGCACAGGTTCACATCCAGACGGTCATACTGCCACTTGAGGAAATCCAGCGTGCAGCACACGGCGGTCACGATGCGGGTCATGGCATCCTTCAAAGTCTGAAGGTTGCGCTGGGATTCGTCAATGACCTTTTCCCAGTCCCACTGGTCCACGTAGATGGAATGCAGGTTGTCCATCTCCTCATCACGGCGGATGGCGTTCATATCGGTGTACAGACCTTCACCGCGGGGGAAGCCGTAATCATACAGCGCCTGGCGCTTCCATTTGGCCAGAGAATGCACCACCTGTGCCTCACGGCCCGTTTCCTTGATGTTGAAGTTGACAGGGCGTTCCACACCGTTCAGGTCATCGTTCAGACCGCTCATGGCATCTACAAACAGGGGCGCCGATACACGCTTCAGGTTAAGAGCAGAACTGAGGGACTTCTCAAACGTCTGCTTGATCATGGAGATCGCTTCCTGCGTTTCATACAAAGACAGCTTGGAGCGATAATCCTCCGGAATTACAATGCGGCTCATAAATATACCTCCCGCAGTCAATCATAAAATGGATATCTCATTATATCCGCCTTTATACCGCTTGTCAAACCATGTACAAAACAAAAACCGTTATGAAAGAAAGGGGAACAGCACCGCTGCGGCATTTTGCAATGTCAGCATCCCGATCGCCAGCTGAATGATCCA
>JAKSQG010000124.1 GCA_024404275.1 Clostridia bacterium
GCCGCCGATACCTTCAGCGCGCAGGATACCGCCCGGGCGCTTTCCGCCGTGCTGGCAGAAACGGAGGACGCCGCCATCGATATCACCGGCGGCACCGATGCCGCCCTGTATGCCGCGGGACAGGTGACCGCCCTGCGCCCCGTGTCCGTGTTTACCTACAGCCGCCGCCGCGGGTGCTTCTTTTCGGTGCGGGATGCCGCCTTTGCCGAGGGCGTGCCCTGCGATATCGAACTGACCATTGACGATTATTTTCTGATGGCGGGCGGCAGCACCCGACCGGGACGGGTCGATAATGCCGTGCTTGCGCAGTATCTGCCGCTGTTTGACCCGTTCTTTGATGTTTTTCTGCAAAACCGTGCCGTTTGGCCGCGCTTTGTCAGCTGGATGCAGCGGGCAAGCGCACCCCTTGCCGATGGCACGCTTTCGCTGCATGTCGATGCGCCGCGCACCCTCAAGGGCGACCATGGGCGCATGACTGAAGCGCCCGAGGCGGTGCTGAAGGGGCTGGAGGCTGCCGCCCTCATCAGCAACCTCACCCTCGGCGATACGGTGTGCTTCGACATGCCCGATACGCAGATCCGCACGTGGCTGCGCGATGTGGGCAGCGTGCTGGAATTGTATGTGTACAAGCACTGCTTTGATACAAGGCTGTTCCGTGAGGTGCGCACCTCCGTGGTCGCCGAATGGGAAAACGGTGCCGGCAGCGCCGCCGTGACCAACGAGATCGACGTCATCGCCTCCCGCGGCGTGGTGCCGCTCTTCATCAGCTGCAAAACGTGCGATGCCCGCACCGAGGCACTCAATGAGCTGGCCATCCTGCGCGACCGTTTCGGCGGGCGCATGGCCTGTGCCGCCATCGTCACCGCCGAAAACGCCTCCGCCCCGCTGCGCCGCCGCGCGGAGGAATTGGACATCGCCGTCATCGATGTAAACGATCTTTTGTCGGGCGATATCGATGCCGCGCTGCTCTCCGCCGCCGGAAAACCGTAAAAAAACCGTGCTGCCGTTGCCTTTTGTGCCGCTTTGCGGTAACATATAAATATAAGGAAATTTTACGGGAGGTCCCCCCATGCCGGATTCTTATCTGCAGAGCCTGCTCTGCCCCCTGCCCGAGGATATTGCCCACCTGAAGGGCGCCGGTCATTTTGAGGAAGCTTTGGAGCTCATCCGCCGCCGCCTGCTCGATCCCGCGCTGCCCAAAATGCTGCGCAGCCGACTCGAGACCGAAAGCATGTTTTTGAAGCGCCTGCCCAAGGATTACACGCTGACCAAGGCGGCCCTGGCGGCCGAGATCCGCGAAGCCGTTCCCTCCTTCCGCGACGAAGAGGTGGATGAGCTGGTGCGTGACGGCCGTGCCGATTTTATTTTCCTGAACGGCGAAATGCTGTTCCACGAGGATCTGGGAGCATCCCTGCTCAAGGCGTGGCCCGCGCTGCGTGCCCGCTCCGAAAAGCTGTCCGCGGTGCCCAAATCGACCCTCGACCCCATCATTGAAAAGACCAAGACCGGCGTGGCCGCCCACATCACCATCAAGGGCGTGACCACCATTGCCGACAGCGCCTTTGTGCCCGGTGCGCTCTACCGCATCCACATGCCCATCCCGCAAAAGTCGATGCAGCAGACCGCTCCCGAAAGCCTGACCTGCACCCTGCCCTACACCGTGCAGGATGGTCCGCAGCAGTGCATGTACATGGAGTTCAAAGCCGACAAGAACGAACCCATCACCTTTGAATACAGCTACACGCAGCGTCCGCACTACGTCGACCCCATGGACCCGAACGCAAGCGGCATCGTCTACCCCGACGCCCGCCCCGTCTGCGCCGAAGACCTGGCCGAGCACGCGCCGCACATTACCTTCACGCCCTTCCTTGTTTCTTTGGCCAACGGGCTTAAGAAAAACGAGACCGACCCCGTGCAGATTGCCCGCACCTTTTATGATTATGTGACCACGCAGATCACCTACGCCTATCAGCGTCCCTATCTGCTCATCGAAAACGGTGCCGAGTACACCGCCGTCAACCGCCACGGCGATTGCGGTCTGCAGGCGCTGCTCTTCATCACGCTGTGCCGCATCAGCGGCATTCCCGCCCGCTGGCAGTCCGGTCTGTGCGCCGAGCCCGGCGATGTGGGCAGCCATGACTGGGCGGAGTTCTACACCGAGCGCTTCGGCTGGCTGCCGGCGGACTGCTCCTACGGCGGCGGCGCGTGGCGCAACGGTGCCATGCACCGCTGGAACTTCTATTTCGGCAACCTCGACCCCTGGCGCATGGTCGCCAACCGCGATTATTACGCGGCCTTCACCCCCGCCAAAAAGTTCCCGCGCTTTGACCCCTACGACAGCCAGCGCGGCGAGATCGAGACCGAAGAGCGTGCCCTTGCCTACGGCGAGTTCCGCACCCGCTACACCATGACCGCATATGAGGAGGAAGAAATCAAATGATCATTTGTGACTGCCATTGCGATACGCTTTACAACATGCAGGTGCGCCCCGGCTCCCCTGTGGATGTCACCATGGATGCCCTCAAGGCAGGCGGCGTCAGCCTGCAGACACTGGCCATGTATGTCGGTCCCGGCCGCAAGGGCGATGTCGAGGCGCTGATGGCCGGCATGCTCGATAAGCTGCAGGTGCTTAAAAATCAGGGTTGGAAGCAGATTGACGACCCCTCCGAGGCCAAGGACGGCGAAGTCGCCGTGATGCTCTCCATCGAAGGCTGCGAGCCCTTCGACCTCGGCCTTGATGTCATCGACACCTACCGCGGCTACGGCGTGCGCATGGCCTCCATCACCTGGAACCATGAAAACACCCTGGCCTATCCCGCCATGGGCGGCACGCAGAACGGCCTCAAGCCCTACGGTGTCGAGGCCATCCGCCGCATGCAGAAGCTGGGCATTGCCGCCGACATCTCCCACCTGAACGACCGCGGCGTGATGGACATCCTTGACAAGATGGAAAAGCCGCCCATGGCTTCCCATTCCAACTGCCGTGCGCTGGTGAACCATCCCCGCAACCTGTCCGATGACCTGCTGCGCAACGTGTTTGCCGCCGGCGGCTTTGTGGGCGTCAACTTCTGGCCCACCATCATCGGCGAGCCCGCCACCATCGATCATCTGGTCGACCACATCGCCCACATGTATGACGTGGGCGGCGAGGGCAAGGTGGGCTTCGGCTCCGACTTTGACGGCATCGAGCGCAAGCCCGAGGGTCTGAACGGTCCTGCCGATTTCCCCAAGCTCATTGAGGCGCTGCGCCGCCGCGGCTTTGCCGAAAGCGATGTGGAAGACATTGCCGGCCGTGCGCTGGTGCGCTATTACGATCGTATCCGTGTCTGATCTCAACAAGCAAGGAGGCTTCATGTTCCGTCGTCTGTTATCCCTGCTGCTGATGCTGTGTTTGCTGCTGCCCGCCGCCGCCCTGGCGGAGGACGCTTATCTGCTGGATGCCGCCGTCACGGCGCAGTCCAGCCCCGAGATCACCTATTTCATCCCCGCCACGGGCACCGTTTCCATTTCCGTGCTGGATGGCAGCGGCACCGTGCTGGTGACCATCCTCTCCCCCCGCACCGCCATCGGCGGTCTGCATGTGCTCAGCCCCGAGCCCGCGCCCTTGCTGGCGCTTGGCAGCGGCGAGTATGTGCTGTGCATGGAATATGACGGCACACGCTGCACCGCCGTGCTGACGGTCTCCGCGGCAGCTCCTGCCGTGACCGAAGCGCCTGCCGCTTCCCCCGAAGTATTGACCCCCGTCACCGCCGCGCCTGTTGCTACCGCCGCGCCCGCGCCTGCCGTCGGCAAGTTCATCACGCCTGCCTATGAGAGCGCCGTACAGGTGCATCACGATGCCTGCTACTGGTGCACGCCCATGGACATCCACGACGAAGCCGCTGTGTGGGCGATGCTCGTTGCGCCCATCACCGTAGTGGATGTGGGGCAAAAGGAGCAGGTGGTGCTCTTTGCCGAGCCGGATACCGCCTCGCAAAAGCTGGGCGTCATCACAGGCGCCAGCCAGGCGGTGCATGTGCTGGGTGAGAGCCAGAACGGCTGGACAAAGGTCGAGTGCTACTCCAGCGCCTTCCACGACAGCGCCGTCAAAACATGGAACAAGTTCATGACGGGCTACATCCAGTCCTCCAAGCTCAAACGCGTCACGCCCAACCAGAATTACGGCATCGTCATCGACAAGCTGACGCAGCGGCTGTATCTGTTCCACGACGGCGCGCTGATGACCGAGCTGGAGGTTTCCACCGGCTTGTACAACGAAAAACAGCCCTACAACGAAACGCGCTCGGGTGAGTTCCTCATCATCAGCAAAACGGGCGATTTCAGATCGGACAACCTCATCTGCGGCATGGCGCTGCGCTTCAACAGCGGCGACCTTTTGCACGAGGTGCCGCATGTGCTCAACGCCGACGGCACCAAGAATTACAAGACCTGCGAAGCCAAGCTGGGCACACGTGCCAGCCACGGCTGCATCCGCGTGCAGCGGCTCAAGAATCCCGACGGCATCAACATGACCTGGATCTGGAACAACATCAAGGTGGGCACCAAGCTGGTCATCTGGGAGGATTATCAGGGACGGCAGATGGAGATCCCCGCCGCCGATACGCAGCTATTCTACAACCCGAAGGGCGGCACGTCCTACCACTCCGTAGCAAACTGCAACGGCGTCAAAAACCAGTACCTGCCCCTGACCGCCTTCAATTACAGCGAGCTGGATACCGGTTCCTTTGCCAAGCTGACGCCCTGCAACTACTGCATTCCGCCCATGCGCCGCGGCGAGATCGAATCCATCAACGCCATTCATCTGACGACCTCACCGGGTCTGATTCCGCAGAA
>JAKSQG010000125.1 GCA_024404275.1 Clostridia bacterium
ACGAATTCGGTCTCGATGGTCAGCTGCAGGGCGTAATCGGGGTAGAGGTCGTGCATGTACGCGGTCAGCTCATCACGGAGGGGCTGCCAGTCATGCAGGGAATAATCCACGATGATATCAAAGTACAGCGTTTTGTTTGCCTCATCCAGATACACGGCGTGGAAGCTTTTGATGGGGGCGTGGTCCTTGACAAAGGCACCGATCTGACGACCGAGCAGCTTGCTTTCGGGGGAGGTGCGATCGACGGCATACACGCCGAACACCATGGTGACATGGTACTCATGCATGATGCGCAGCTGCAGCGCGTGCAGGAAGCTATAGATATCGCCCACGGTCTTGGTGCTGTCGATCTCCACATTGACGGAGCCGGACCAGGCATCGGGACCATAGTTGTGCAGCATCATATCCGCGGCGGACAGGATGCCCTCGGTGCCGCGGATCTCGCGGTACAGATTGACGGCCAGCTCATGCTCGCCGGGGCGTCCCAGCAGGTCGGACACGGTATCCCTGAGCAGGCTGATGCCCGATTTGAGGATGAGCGCCGAAATGATGATACCGGCGTAGGCGTCCAGTGAGATGTGGAAAATGAGGAAAATGAGGGAGGAGGCGATGGTGATGAGCGAGGCAAAGGCATCGTTGCGGCTATCCAGACCCACGCCGATGAGGGCGCCGGAGCTGACCTGCTTGCCGATCTTGGCGGTGTAGACGCCCAGACAGAATTTGACCACGGCGGACAGCGCCACGATGGCGATGACGACATAGGAGATGCTCATTTCCTCGGGGGTGATGATCAGCTTGACGGAGCTGATGAGCATTTCAAAGCCCGTGACCAGGATCATGACGGAGATGATCAGGCTGGCGAGGTATTCGATGCGGCCGTAGCCGAAGGGGTGCTTGGCATCGGGATGGCGGGAAGCCAGCTTGGCGCCGATGAGCGTCAGCAGCGAGGAGAGTGAATCGGCCGCGCCGTTGGCACCTTCCGAAATGATGGCGATGGAGGCGGTCATGGCACCGATGATGACCTTGACCAACGCTAAAATGATGTTGACCGCGATGCCCAGACCCGAGGTGGCGGAAATGATGCCCTCACGGGAATCGGGATCCTGACGGAAAAGCTTGCAGAGAAAACGCATGGCACAATGCTCCTTTGAGATCGGATAGATTGTATGAATATTATAACAGATGCGGAAAAAAAGAAAAGGGGTTTCCGCCCTCCGAATTGGAAAGCGGAAACCCTGAAGCTTTGTTGATTAAGCGAAGAAGGCCTTGAGGGATTCTTCCAGCTGCTTTTCGATGACTTCGGCGGCGGCACGGTCCTTGGCCTGCACGGTGATGTAGGCCTTCATCTTGGGCTCGGTGCCGGAGGGACGGATGACGATGCTGCAGCTGCCTTCCAGCAGGAACTTGAGCACCTCAGCCTTGGGCAGACCGTTGAGACCGGGGCCGTAGTCCAGGCACTTTTCCACCTTGCGGCCGGCAAAGCTATCCACACCGGCGCGGAAGGCGGCCATGATGGACTTCATCTTTTCAAAGCCGGCAGAGCCGTCAAAGGCGTAGGACTTGGTCACGTTCAGGCAGTAGCCGAACTTGGCATAGATCTCGTTCAGCTTATCGATCAGGCTGATGCCCTGGGTCTTGTACCAGGCGAACATTTCGCAGATGAGGAAGGCGGCGTCGACGGCGTCCTTATCGCGGCAGTAGGTGCCGGACAGGTAGCCGTAGCTCTCTTCGAAGCCGAAGATATAGCGCTCGGGATGACCTTCTTTTTCCAGCAGACCGATCTGCTCGCCGATGTACTTGAAGCCGGTCAGGATGTCACGGGTCTCCACACCGTAGCTGGCGGCCACGGCGGCAGCGAGGTCGGTGGTCACGATGGTCTTGACCAGCACGGGGTCCTTGGGCATGATGCCCAGCGCCTGACGGCGGGAGCAGATGTAATCCAGCAGCAGCACGCCGGTCTCGTTGCCGGTGAAGAGCACATATTCGCCAGCGGCGTTCTTGACGGCGATGCCGACACGGTCACAGTCGGGGTCGGTGGCCAGCAGCAGGTCGGCATTGTTCTTGGCGGCGTATTCCATGCCCAGCTGCATGGCTTCGCGGATCTCGGGGTTCGGATAGGGGCAGGTGGGGAAGTTGCCGTCGGGCAGCTCCTGCTCCTTGACGACGGTGATGTTGGTGTAGCCGGTCTCCTTCAGGGTGCGGGTCACGGGCTTGAGGCCGGTGCCGTTCAGGGGAGAATACACGATGGCTACGTTCTTATCCACAGCGGCGTCGCCCAGCAGGGACTGCTTTTTGACTTCTTCGACAAAGTTGGTGTACACCTGATCGTCGATGTAGCTGACGGAGCCGTTCTTGAGGCCGTCTTCAAACTCGATGCGCTTGACATCGTCAAAGATATCGATCTTTTCGATCTCGCCCAGGATCTCTTCAGCGGCTTCGGTGGTGATCTGGCAGCCGTCGGCGCCGTACACCTTGTAGCCGTTGTACTTGCTGGGGTTGTGGCTGGCGGTGACCATGATGCCGGCGGCGCAGCCCAGCGCGCGGACGGCGTAGCTCAGGCAGGGGGTGGGCATCAGGACGGGATAAATGTATACGCGGATGCCGTTGGCGGCAAACACGCCCGCGGAGATCTGGCTGAACAGATCGGACTTGATGCGGCTGTCATAGCTGATGGCAATGCTGCGGGCTTCGGGGGCGTAGTGGGCGACCACATAGTTCGCCAGACCCTGACTGGCCTTGGCCACGGTATACAGGTTCATGCGGTTGGTGCCCGCGCCGATGACACCGCGCAGACCGGCGGTGCCGAATTCCAGCTCACGGTAGAAGGCATCCTCAATGGCGGCTTCGTTGCCGTCCATGGCCTTCAGCTGCGCCTGCATCTCGGCGTCGGCAGCCTTTGCGCACCAGCGGGTATAAAGTTCAGCGATATTCTGCTGCATGTTCTCAGATCCTTTCAAAAAGCATTCGGATGCTTTTATTATACACATCCCAAAGGCTTTTCACAAGCGGAACAGGCTGATAAAATACAAAAAAGCCGCCGGAAGCACGAAAAAAACCGTGGTTTTCAACGCTTCCTGTTTTGTGATATAATAGAGCGACCGAAGGAGGGGGCTATGAAGCGGCTGTTGGGAGATATCCGCCGGGCGGATACGGATTTTGACATGATTCATCGGGGAGACCGTGTGGCGGTGGGCGTATCGGGCGGCAAGGACAGCCTGGTGCTGCTGCGGGCGCTGGCGGTCTATTCGCGTTTTGCCGCAAAGCCCTTTGAGGTGGTGGGCATCACCCTGAAGCCCGGCGAGCCCTTTGACACAACGCCTGTCAGGGCAATGTGTGAGGAGCTGGGTGTGGAATATCATGTGCAGGAAAGCGACCTGTTTTATCAGCTGTTTGAGGTGCGTAAGGAAACGCACCCCTGTGCTTTGTGCGCCCGCATTCGTCGCGGAGCATTGCTGCGCATGGCGGCAGAGTTGAACTGCAATAAGCTGGCGCTGGGGCATCACCGTGAGGACGTGGAGGAAACGCTGCTCATGAGCCTGCTGCACGAGGCAAGGCTGAATACCTTTGCGCCCGTGACGCACATGGATGACCCGACGATCGACGTCATCCGCCCCATGATCTATACGCCCGAAAAGGACGTCATACATATTGCGCGAAAATTCAATGTGCCGGTCGTCAAGAATCCCTGCCCCGCGGATGGACACACCACGCGGCAGGAAATGAAGGACCTGCTGGATGAGCTGTCTGTGCGTTATCCGCAGCTGCGGGAATACTTGCTGACAGCGCTCAAGGACAGCAGCCGGTACGGCTTGTGGCAGAAGGAGGATGCACGCTGATGGAAGAGCTCAAGGGCACGGTGCGTGCGGTCACCTTCCGTAACCCTGATAACGGCTATACCGTGCTGACGGTGCGTGCCGACCGCAGCGAGGTGACGGTCATCGGTGTGCTGCCCGAGCTGGCAGACGGCGAGAAGGCGGTCTTTCAGGGCGAATGGATGGTGCATCCGCAGTACGGCAAGCAGTTCAAGGCGGCGTCGTGCGAGGTGGAAGCACCCTCTACGCTGACGGGCATTGAAAAATATCTGGGCTCGGGGCTGATCAGCGGCGTGGGTCCTTCCACGGCACGGCTCATCGTGCAGGAATTCGGACTCAAAACGCTGGATGTGATGAGCGAGCATCCCGAACGCCTCATTGAGGTGACGGGCATCGGCGCCAAGCGTGCAGCCCGCATTGCCGCCTCTTTTCAGGAGCAGTATGCCACGCGTCAGGTGATGGTGTTTTTGCAGGGCTACGGCGTATCGGCTACGATGGCGATGCGCATTGCCCGTACCTACGGCGCGCAGGCGGCGGATATTGTGCGCGCCAATCCCTACCGTCTGGTGGAGGACGTGGCGGGCATCGGCTTTCTGACCGCCGACCGCATTGCTCTGGCGATGGGCATGGAGCCCGACAGCCCGGAACGGCTCAGCGCGGGGCTGATTTACGCGCTGCAGGATGCATCGGTCTCGGCGGGGCACACCTATCTGCCGCAGGCGGAGCTGCTGAAAACGGCAGGCGAGCTATTGCGGGTGGAGGGTACCCGGCTGGAGCAGCACCTGACGCAGCTGCTGCTGAGCCGCAAGCTGCGCAGCTATCTGATTGACGGTACGGCGGCGGTGTTTCTGCCGCAGCTGTGGCATGCCGAAATGGACATTGCCCGCCGTTTGCTGGAGCTGCGGGCGGGCGGTGTGCGCACCCGGGTTAAGGATGCCGACCGCCGCATTGCCGATGATGAGCGTGCGCATGGCATGCACTTTTCCGATACGCAGAAAAAGGCCATCCGCACC
>JAKSQG010000126.1 GCA_024404275.1 Clostridia bacterium
GTTTTGAGCACCTTGCGGAGGGGCTGCAGCAGATGCTCGCTGCCCTCGATGGGCATGCGCACCGCGGGCTCGACCTCGCCGCCAAGAATTTTGACGGCGCGCTTGCCGTCCTCCAGCTCGTTCATCAGGGCGGGACCCTTCCAGCACAGGGCATAACCGCCCACGCGGGCAAAGGGCAGCAGGTACTCGCTGAGCACATTGAGCGGCGCAAGGGCCCTTGCGGTCACCATGTCAAAGCGCTCCCTGAGGGCGCCGCGGGCGGCATCCTCGGCGCGGCTGTGCAGCACCGTCACGTTGTCCAGGGACAAAGCCTCCTTGACCGCGGTCAGAAAATCACAGCGTTTGCGCTGGGAATCGAGCAGCGTTACTTTGATATCGGGGCGGGCGATGGCGATGGGCAGACCGGGAAAGCCTGCGCCGGTGCCCACATCGATGAGGCTGCCGCCCTCCCTGAAGTACTGCGGCAGCACAAACAGCGGCAAAAGCGAATCGGCAAAGTGCCTTTCCGCCATCTGCTCGGGCGGCACATTGGTCAGGTCCATTTTTTCGTTCCACTCGAGCAGCAATTCAAAAAACTTTTCAAGGCTGTCGGCACAGGGGGCAATTTTGTCGGCGTGTTCCCCCATCAGCAGGGCAAGCTGTTCCTTCAAACCGTTTTCTCTCCTCTCACATTGAGCAAAAGCAGCATGGCTTTTTCCAGCGCGCCCGTCAGCGGCAGGCGGCCGCTTTTGACGCCGTATTCGGTATCCATGCACTGGGCGCACATGGACTTCAACTGCTCCTCGGTATATTTGGCGGCGGACTGGCACAATTGCCTTGCGGCGAAGGGCGGCATGCCGATCTTGCCCGCGATGGCGTCGGGGCTGAGCCCCGCCCCGCGCAGCAGCTTGGCGGACAGCATGCGGCGGCATTCCGCCTGCAGAAGCGCCAGCAGATACAGCGGCTCCTCGCCGTCCTTCTGCAGGGCGGCGGCCAGAGCGAAGGCGCGGGCAGAGTCGCCGCGGGTCAGCGCGCCCGTCAGGTCATACACGCGGTACGCCGTGGTGCGGATCGCCACCGCCTCGACATCGTCATCGGTGATCTCATTCCGGTCGCCCGCGCAGGCGGCCAGCTTTTCGATCTCGTTGTGCAACTGGGTCAGGTCCCTGCCCGCCGAAAAGACCAGCTTCTGCGCAGCGGACACGGTAATTTTCTTATCCAGCCGCTTGCAGCTCTGGGCGATCCAGCGGTTCAGCTCGTTGTCGCTGAGCGTGGCAAACATCACATATCCCGGCTGCTTTTTGAGCCACGCGGTCAGCTTTTTGCGTCCGTCCGCCTTTTCCCCCGCCACAAACACGATGCAGCAGCTTTCGGGGGCATGGGGCAGGTATTCGATCAGCCGCTGCGCCGCGGTGCCCTCGTCATAGCTGCCCGCCTTTTGCAGCGACTCAATGAGCGCACTGCGCTGCACCAGCACCAGCCGGCGGTCCGCCAGAAAGGGCTGCGTTTCCGCCGCGGCGATGAGCGTTTCGGCATCGGGGTCACGCAGGACCGTCAGGTTCATCTCCTCCAGTCCCGCGGGCAGCAGCTTCTTTTTGAGCGTTTCCACCGCGGAGCGTTTGACGTACTCCTCCGGTCCCTCCAGCAGGCAGCAGGGGGGCAGAGCACCCGTTTTGATCAGGTCAAAGAACGCGTTGTGATCCATTTTCTATCACCGCCGGAAAGTTTTAAGGGTGAGGACGCCGTCGTGTACCGACAGCTCCAGTGCCCCGGTCAGGTCGTTATCATAGGTCGTAATGCCCGCGTTTTGAAGCCGCAAAGCCGTTTCGTCAGGCAAACCGTTGCCGCTGACAAGGGCAATTTGCGGCTGCACTGCTTTCAGTAAGGCTTCGCCTGTGGAATCGGCGGCGCCGTGGTGTGCCAGCTTCATCACCATGGCGGGCTGTGCGGCGTACAGTTCATGCGTGCCGGGCACATCGCTCATATTGAGGTAGGTGAGCCCGTCAAGATTACACAGCAGCGCCATAGCGGTATCGTTGGGCTCCCCGGTCAGGGCACTCATGCCATTTCGAGGCCACACGACCTGCACGGAAAGGCGATTTGTCTGGACAATGACATCGCCGTAGCGCACCGTGCGGAAGGGAATGCCCTGCGCCCTTGCTTCTTCCAGCAGGGCGGCGATCTCATCGGCATACGCCGTGTGCTCCGCCTCGGCGGAAAGCACGATCTCACGAATGGGTACGCCGCCCGATAGCAGCTTTTGCAGCCCCATCACGTGGTCGGAGTGCAGGTGGGTCAGTATCAGCGTGTCAATGCCGCGGGCGGTAGCGAGCAGATAGTTGGTCAGGTCGCCGCCATCCTCCCCCGCGTCGATGACCACGGTGGTGCCGCCGTCCATCAGAAGGGTGCTGTCGGCATCCCCGAGGGACAGCTGCAAAAGGCGCGCATCATTGCTTGGGGTCAGCAGCAGCATCACGGCGCACAGTACTGCCGCGGCGCCGCCCAGCAGCAGGCGAAGTTTTGTTTTCAGCAACAGGTAGCGTGTGCAGAGGAGCACCAGCAGCACGAAGGTCACGCTGATATACCACGGCGGGACGGGAATGATGACCGAAGCCAGCGGCGCCGAAGCCGCCGTGTGCACCGCCGTCTGCAGAAGGTTCACCAGGGGTGACAGCACTTTGCCGTACAATGCGGCAATGGGCGGCACAAGGCTCAGGGGCAAAAGAAGCAGCAGGGCGGGCAGAAGCACCGCCGCCGCCGTGCCGAGCAGCGGATTGATGACAAGTCCCACCAGCGACAGGCGGTGAAACCAGTACACGGCGCACAGCGACAGCCCGAGGTTGGCACACAGGGTCGCGGCAAAGGGATCGATGAGCTTGCGCACCAGCGGCTTTTTGATGCGGCGCAGGCGCGCCCGAACGGCGTCTCCCGGCAAAATCAGCCCCAGAAGGGCGCAGAAGCTCAACTGGAAGCCCGCGGCAAACAGCTCCGCCGGACGGATGAGCAATATCAGGATGCACGCCGCGGCCAGGGATGTCAAACCATCCGTCTTTTTGCGGCGCAGACGCCCCAGCCACATGCAGCCCATCAGCACCACCGCCCGCAGCACGGGGGCGGCGGCTCCGGTCACCAGCGCGTACAGCAATACAGGCGTTACACTGACAAAAAAGCTGACAACAAGGGACAGCTTGCAGCGTCGGCAGACAAACATCAGCGCGCCAAGCAGCACCATGACATGCAGACCCGATACCGCCAGCAGATGGGCTACGCCCGCCGTGCGGAAATCGGCAATGGTATCGGGGTCGAGGGCTGTTTTATCGCCCAGCAGCAGCGCGTCCGCCAGCGGTGCGCCATCGCCGAGGTACAGGGCAGTCTGAGCCGCTATCCATTTGCGGGTGCGTTCGATGAGACCTGAAGGCTCCGTCTGCGTTTCGGGCGTGAAGCGCACATCGGCCCCGCCGCCCGAGATGCCCGCGGCGGCTCCCTTCTGAAGCAAGTACATGCGGAAATCGAAGCCATAGGGATTGCTTTGACCGCGGGGAATGTACAGCTTGCCCGTGAAGGCGGCCTTCTGCCCGTCCACGGGCACGTACACGCTGCCCTGTTCATCCTCGGCGGGGTGATACGTCCAGTAGACACGGTCAAGATGCGCCGCGGCATCGTCGCTTTGCAATGTGACATCGGTCAGAAAGACCGCCACACGGTGGTCGCTCTCCCGCAGCACCGCTGTGCCGCTGACCGTGCCGCTGACGGCGTACGTGCCCGCGGGCGGCAGGATGGGATGCAGCGCAACGGAAGCGCGTGTGAGCGACAGGCAAAACATCAGCGCCAGCAGGGCTCCGAGGGGCGGCCTGCCTTTTTTGCGCAGCAAAATGAGCAAGAGCAGTGACAGCAGCGCCGTGCCCGCCATGAACGGCGAAAAAGGCAGCAGTGCCCCCAGCTCCACGCCAAGGAGGACGGCGAGGGCGGCAAAGACCGTTTTGCGGCGAGGGTTTCCCTTGTTCATGGCTTCAATCCTTTTTGATGGTCAATCCCATCAGCACAAAGCCGGCAAGTGAAATGACAAGCAGAGGCAGCTGTGTTTGCGGCTGCTGCTGAAGGAGCAGTGCCGCGGCGTTATAGGTGCCGTGCAGCACGGCTGCCGTCCACAGGGTATGTCTGCGACACACAATGCCCGCCGCAAGCCCCAGCAGAAAGGTGGGCAGAAAAGCGTACAGGGAAAGGTGCGCTGCCCCGAACAGGGCAGCGGCGATGAACAGACCCGCCTTCGGCAGGCGGCGCAGCAGCTTTTGCTGCACAAGACCGCGGAAGAGCGTTTCCTCGCCGAGGGCTGAGGCGACCGATACGTAAAGCAGAGCGGAGAGGGCTGTGGGAATATCGGTCACATCTGGCATCTGACCCATGTAAGGGGCGGTAATGCCGATGAGGGACAGCAGGGATGACCATGCTTCTGCCGCATAGGTGAGCGGCACTGTAAGAGCGGCGCCGAGCAGCGACATCTGCACCATGGGGCGCAGGGCGGGCTTTTTCAGGCAGCCCGGAGCACCGAAGGCGTTCAAAATCAGCAGTGCGGGCACAAAAAGCGCCAGCAATCCGGCACAGCTGCCCAGCAGATAAAACTGCGCATCGTTTGACGGAGCCACGGAAGCACAGATGAGCCCAAGCAGCAGGCTCAGCACAGCCGCCGTCACCGCGGCGATCTTCCGCTCATTCCAACGCATAGACCTTGCCCACA
>JAKSQG010000127.1 GCA_024404275.1 Clostridia bacterium
TTCACCGCTTCCTTCGCAGGCTGCTCCGCTTTGGGAGCGGGCTTTGCGGCTTCACGCACAACGGGAGCGGCGGGCTTCTCGGCGGGCTTCTCCACAGGCTTCTCTTCTTTCTTTACAGCTTCAGCGGGCTGCACGGCAGCCGGCGCCTTTTCAGCGGGCTTGACCGCGGGGGTCTCAACCGCAGGCACAGCGACGTCATCGTCGGGCATGGTCCATGCCTTTGCCTGCTGTTCGAGCTGCTGGCGCTTGACCTCTTCCTCTTCCTTGTGCTGCAGCTGTGCGCGCTGTCTCTGCAATGTCTGCAGCAGCGCCTCGGCGTTGCGGCGTACGCGTCCGGAATCCTCAAGAATCGCGCCGGCCTTCAGTTTCAGTTCGTTGTTGGCATCCTTCTGATTGCCCATTCGTTGCTTGCACCCCCGCAATTTGCGTTAAAATTAAATATCTTTATTCTTCCCGGATCAACAGGATGATCTTTTCGGCAAAGCCCCGATCGGTCAGTGCCCCCATCATGCGTCCGTCTTTGCCTGTCGACACTGCCAGCAGTTCCTCCGGCAGCCGCATCAGCGGCACACCGTGGCTTTTGCAGGCATCGGACAGCTTTTTTTCGGCATTTTCCGAAGCGCCGGCATCCAGCAGTGCCACCACGGCTTTGCCGCTGCGTACCGCTGCCACCGTCAGATCGGTACCGCTGATCAGCTTGCCGGCCCGCTGGGCTAAACCCAGCATGCCGCGCAGCTTGTCATTCTGCGGCATCGTCTGCCTCCGGCTTGGGCAGCGTTTTTATCTGCGCTGCCAGGTGATCCCGCACCTCATCGGTCACGGGCGCGCTGAAGGCTCTTTCCAGCTGATGCTGTTTGACAGCCTTCATAAAGCATTCCTCATCCGGACACACATAGGCACCGCGTCCCGGTTTGCGGCCGGTCAGATCGAAGGAGATCTCCCCCTCCGGCGAACGCACCACGCGCAGCAAAGCGCGCTTGGGCTTCATTTCACGGCAGCCCACGCACATGCGCATGGGAATCTTCTTCTGCTTCATCATTCAGCTCCGTTTTACGCCAGATAATCCGGGTTTTCCGGCAGTTCGTCATAGGACATTTCATCCAGCGGCATTTCGTCCAGGGGCATCTCGTCCAAAGACATATCATAGCCTTCGCCGCCGCCCAGGGCTTCTTCCACGGAACCATAGCCGTTCTCGGCCAGATACTCATTCAGCTGGCTTTCGCTCTTGATGTCGATCTTCCATCCGGTCAGCTTGGCCGCCAGGCGGGCATTCTGTCCCTCCTTGCCGATGGCCAAAGACAGCTGCCCGTCGGGTACGATAACGCGGCACAGCTTTTCGGCATCAGAGATGTACACGCGGCTCACATGGGCAGGGTTCAGGGCATTGGCCACAAACTCACCCGTGTCGGGAGACCACTTGATGATGTCGATCTTTTCGTTGCGCAGCTCGGCAATGACACGCTCCACGCGGCTGCCGCGGGGACCCACGCAGCTGCCCACGGGATCGATCATCGGCTCACCGGACCACACAGCCATCTTGGTGCGGCTGCCGGCCTCGCGGGCAATGGACTTGATCTGCACGATGCCATTGACAATTTCCGGTACTTCCATCTCAAACAGGCGCTTGACCAGATTGGGATGGATACGGCTGACATACGCCTGCGCGGGGCGCTGTCCGTCGCCATAGCCGCGGCGCACCTTGAGCAGGTACACTTTGATATGGTCGCCGGGATGATATTCTTCACCGGGCATGTATTCGCTTTCTTCCATGATGCCCTGGGTCAGACCCAACTCAACATACACGCACTTGGGCTCCACCTTCTGCACGATGGCGGTCAGAATCTCGTTTTCCTTTTCGGAAAGCTCTTCGTATACCTTGCCGTGCTCGGCTTCGCGGATGCGCTGCACAATGACCTGCTTGGCGTTCTGCGCCGCCACGCGGTAAAAGTTCTTGGGCGTCACATCCACTTCCACGATATCACCCATCTGGAAGTCGGGGCGAACGGCACGGGCTTCGTCCAGCGTGATCTGAACGTTGCTGTCCTCTACCTCCTCCACGATCATCTTGCGGGCATAGACGCGGATGGGCTGCTTGCGGGCGATAACCACATTGAGGTTCATGGGGGCGCCGGTCTGGGGGCCGTTCTTCTTGACGGCCGCTTTGAGGGCATCCTCCACGGCGGTAATGAGCATTTCCTCATCCATGTCGCGCTCACGCGCCAGCAGGCTGATCAGCTCCAGAATATCGGGTTCATTATTGGCAGCGACTTTCTTGGTCGCAGTGCGTCCGGCCATTGTTATTCATCCTTTCCTTCGTCTGAAAGATCCACGCTTTCCACTTCATCCATATCGATGACGCATTTGGCGATGGCGATCTCCTTTTTGAGGAAGACCATCTCCTGATCATTGACGACCAGGGTGATATCGCCGTTATCAAAATCGGTAAAAAGACCGGTATACACCTTTTTACCGTCCTTTGGTTTGTACAGGCGTACCTCGACCTGCTGCCCCATGCAGCGTGCGGCATCCCTTTCCGTACGGATCGGACGGTCGATTCCGGGAGAGCAGACTTCCATGAAGTCGTAGTCGTACTTTTCCATCAAAGGCTGCACCGCCCGATGAAAGGCTTCGCAGTCGTCCAGAGAGACACCCGCTTCCTTATCCAGGTAAAAGCGCAGATACAAGCCCGTCGGCTCCTTTTCAAAAGCGGCCTCCAGCAGCTCAAATCCCATGCGCGCGGCTTCCCTCTCCCCGATGGCGTTGATATCCGCCAGCGCGGCGTTTCCGGCTTTTTTCGGCATAAACTCTCCTTTAATACGCAAAGAGCGGGCACACTGAGCAAAAGGTCCTCATATGAAAAGCCGGCAAACGCCGTTTTCCATACTTCCCCTTTGCAGTTCCCACTCTTCGTTAAACCCTTCTTTCATAACATGACGGAATGTTTACATCCGACAACGCGTTCAGTATAGCATAAATGCAACACAAATACAAGCGTTTTTTAACTGATAAAAAACGCTTGTATGCTGTATATATTACGCTTCAGCCACGCCCGTCACCTTATAGCCGGCCTTTTCCACCGCGGCGGTCAGGGCAGCGGTGTCGGCAGTCGCCTCGGTGATGACGGCGCACTTTTCTTCCAGATTGATCTCCGCCTTGCAGCCGGTCTTTTCCAGGGCGTCCTTCACGCGCTTGGCGCAGTGCATGCACATCATGCCTTCAATCATCATTTTCATAGTTTTATTCTCCTTTTTTTCTATTTTTCAGAACAGCATTTCCAGCATGGATACCTGATTGGTATCGCTCAGTCCCTTGAGGGCACCGGCATCCCGCAGCAGCTCGACCACCGCGTTGGAAACGCCTGCCCGGGCCCGAAGATCCTCGATCGAGATGAACGGGTCCTTTCGTGCTTCCACAATGCCCTTGGCTGCCGCTTCGCCCAGACCGCCGATGGCGATGAAGGGCACACGCAGGTCGTTGCCTTCGATCAGGAATTCATTGAGGTCGCTCTTGTACAGATCCGCCGGCAGGAAATGATACCCGCGGCAGTTCATTTCGAGCACCATCTGCAAAGCGGTGTATTCATCTTTTTCCTTGGCGGAGGCCTTCTCATCGTTGTCCTCGTACTCCTTCATTTTAGCACGCAGCAAATCCAAAGGCAAGACCATCGTGGCAGCGTCAAAGCCGGAAGAGCGGATCGTAAAGTACGCGGCATAATACGCCAGCGGCCGGTAAACCTTGTACCAGGCAATACGCAGCGCATTGGTCACATAGGCCACAGCATGTCCCTTGGGGAACATGTATTTGATCTTTTTGCAGCTGCCGATGAACCATTCCGGCACATCATGTTCGATCATGGCCTGTTCCATCTCGGGCTTGAGTCCCTTGCCCTTGCGGACGGATTCCATCGTGTCAAAGGACATTTTGCTCGGTACGCCGCGGCTGATGAGGTAGTTCATGATGTCGTCACGGGTGCAGATGCATTCCTTCAGGGTGGCAATGCCCGCATTGACCAGATCCTTGGCGTTTCCGTTCCACACATCCGTACCGTGGGACAGACCCGAAATGCGGATCAGCTCCTCCATCGTGCCGGGTCGGGTATCCTCCAGCATGCCGCGTACAAACGGCGTACCGAATTCGGGAACGCCCAGCGTACCCGTGCTCCAGCCGATATCCTCCTTGGTCACCCCCAGCGCTTCGGGGCTGGTAAAGAGCGACATCACTTTTTTATCATCCAGCGGAATATCCTTGTAGGGCATGTCGGTCAGCCGTTCCATCATATGGATCATGGTGGGATCATCGTGACCGAGGCAGTCCAGCTTGACCAGAATATCATGCATGGAGTTGAAGTCGTAATGCGTAGTGATAATGCCCGTGCTGTCGTCATCGGCCGGATGCTGCACCGCCGTAAACTGACAGATGTCATAGGCTTTTGGCAGCACCACGATGCCGCCGGGATGCTGGCCTGTGGTACGCTTGACGCCCACACACCCCTGCACCAGGCGTTCTTTTTCGGCTTCGGAAGCCGTCATGCCGCGCTTCTCGAGATATTTCAGCACAAAACCATACGC
>JAKSQG010000128.1 GCA_024404275.1 Clostridia bacterium
TGCAGCTCATCGATGAACAGCAGGATGCGGCCTTCACTCTTTTTGATCTCCGCCAGAACGGCCTTGAGGCGCTCTTCGAACTCACCGCGGAATTTGGCGCCGGCAATCAGGGCGCCCATGTCCAGCGAAAAGACGGTGCGGCCCCGCAGACTTTCGGGCACATCGCCGCGTACAATGCGCTGCGCCAGACCTTCGGCAATGGCGGTTTTGCCCACGCCGGGCTCACCGATGAGCACGGGATTGTTTTTGCTCTTGCGGGACAGGATGCGCACAACATCGCGAATCTAACGGTCACGGCCGATGACAGGGTCGAGCTTGTTCTCCGCGGCCATTTTGGTCAGGTCGCTGCCGTATTTGGCGAGCGCGTCATAGGTCTCCTCGGGGTTGTCGCCCGTCACGCGGGCAGAGCCGCGCACGGTGGACAAGGCAGAGAGGAAGGCGTTCTTTTCGATGCCGAAGCGCTTCAGCAGCGCAGCGGTGTCACGGTCCGGGGCGGACAGCAGACCCAGGAACAGGTGTTCCACCGAGATGTATTCGTCCTTCATGGCTTCTGCTTCCTGCATGGCATTACGCAGCGCCTTGTCGGTTTCGGCGGTGACATAGACTTTGCCGGCTTCACGACCGCTGCCGGAAACACGCGGCTGCTTTTCCACGATCTCCATAGCAGCGGCATGCACGCGGGCGGCGTCAATGTTCATTTTTTGCAGCAGCTGGCAAATGAGCCCCTGCGGTTCCTGTGTGAGTCCCGTCAGCAGATGACACGGAGCGATCTATTGGTTGCCGTATTCGGCGGCAATGGACTGGGCAGCGCGGATGGCTTCCAGGCTTTTTTGTGTGTATTGATTTTCTTTCATATTTGTTCCTCCGGAAGGTCGAGTTTGACTAACTTTGACCTTCAAGAAGTATTATACACGCACACAGCAGAATGTCAAGAGAGAAAAATAAAAAAAACCGGAGGGGGAAATCCCTCCGGAAAATGTGAGTGAAATCAGTTGACCTGGCTGAGCAGCGTCTGAAGCGCGGTCAAATGGTTGATGAGCAGGGTGCGGATCTACAGCACCGAGGTGGTGTTGGACTGGGTGATGGCGAAATACTCCTCCAGGTCCTGATTAAGGGCTGTCATGGCTTCCTCGGAAACCACACGAGCGCTTTCGCCGCCTACGGCAATGGCCATATCATTCAGCTGCCCCATGGCGTACACATACTGACGGATCTGGCTCAGCTTGGTGGCGGTATCCTGCTGCACGGAGTTGGGCAGCTTATCGGCCAGCAGCTTGGCATTGGAGCAGTTGCTGCGGATGCGGGTGACCAGCTGCGCGCGGGTACCAGCGGCTTTGGAAGCGCTGTCGGCATATTTGAGCCCGAACACGCCGGCGGCGACCACAGCCAGCACAACGATTAAAATCAAAACGCGGCTGATGACCTTATAATTTGGTTCATTATACCCTCTCTGATGGGAATAGCTCATCAAAAAAGCCTCCTTTTTGCGTGCCAAAATGGGAACGCATGAATATTATAGCACATTGTTATCGTTTCGTAAAGAGTTGAAGCATATTGTTAACAATCATGCGGAAAAGGCGAAAAGTGTATTTTGTGTGTTCTCAATCGTGGGCAAGCGTTGACATCGGAACGGGACTGAAGTATACTGATAAAGCTACTATTGAAGAAAGGAAGGATCTGCTATGCGCCGTCCTGATGGATACTTTTATTTTATATCCGCGATGGATGGCTGAAGGCAGATTCTTCACTGCAGCATCCACCGCTTATTAAGGTTGAGCGGCGGATGCTTTTTTTTCAGAAGAAAGGAGCCTGTTCCATGGAGGATTTATCTCAGGCGCGGGAGCTGATCGACCGGGCGGACCGGGAATTGGCAGCTGCTTTCAAGCGCCGCATGGAAGCGTCGGTGATGGTGGCGGCTTATAAACGGGAACATGGTCTGCCTATCCTGGACGCCGAAAGGGAAAAGGCGGTACTGGAAAAGCACACCTTATATATGGATGACCCTACGCTGCAGCCGTATTTTACCGACCTGCTGAAACACTGCATGGCGCTGTCCCGGGCCTGGCAGCACAAGCTGGGGGAAGGCTTCACTGTCGCGTACAGCGGCGTGGAGGGCGCTTTTGCCGCTATCGCGGCGGAAAGGATCTTTCCCGAGGCACACTATCTGCCCTGCGCTTCTTTTGAAGAGGCTTATCGCAAGGTGGAGAGCGGTGAAGCCGATTGCTGCGTACTTCCCATTGAAAACAGCTATGCGGGAGAAGTGGGACAGGTCAACGATCTGATGTTCTCGGGTCCGCTGTTTGTCAGCGGCGTGTATGATATGCCCATTCATCAGCATCTGATCGGCGTGCCCGGGGCACAGGTCAGCGAGGTGAAAAAGGTCATCAGTCATCCGCAGGCGCTCAGCCAGTGCGCGGATTACATTGCCGCTCATGGCATGGAAGCCATTCAGGCTTCCAATACCGCCCGTGCGGCGCGTACGGTGGCGGAGATGGCCGATCCTTCGATGGCAGCGATCGCCAGTGCCGAAACAGCGGGGCTGTACGGGCTGAGCATTCTGGCTTCCAACATCAATGCCAGCAGTGCCAACACCACGCGCTTTGCTGTGTTTACGCGCATCAAGCGCGAAAGCACCGCGGCAGACCGCAGATTTATTCTGCTGTTCACCGTCCGAAATGAAGCCGGGTCGCTGGCAAAGGCAGTTGACATTATCGGACGTTATGGCTATAATCTGCGTGTTCTGCGCAGCAGACCGCAAAAAAAGCAGCCCTGGCAGTATTATTTTTACGCGGAAGCCGAGGGCAATGCCGAATCCGAAACAGGGCGTGCCATGCTGAAGGAACTTGGAGCCTGCTGCGATATGCTGAAGGTTGCCGGTCAGTTTGAAAACGAGATTACGCTGGAGGAGAAATGACCCATGAATATGCTTTTTGAACGTAAGCTTGCCATTCCGATGGAAGTAAAGGAAATGTATCCTCTGACGGCCGGCGTCAGCGATGCGGTGGAAAAGACCCGCTCCGCGCTGGCGGCTGTGATGGAGGGACGTGATGACCGTCTTGTGCTGATCATCGGACCCTGCTCCGCGGACCGTGAGGACGCTGTGCTGGATTATGCCTCCCGTCTGGCGGAAATTCAGGAGAAGGTAAAGGACAAGCTGCTGCTGGTGCCCCGTGTGTACACCAACAAGCCCCGCACCACCGGTGAAGGCTACATGGGCATGCTGCATCAGCCCGACCCCGAAGCCAAGCCCGATATGTTCAAGGGCATTGTTTCCATTCGTCAGATGCATATGCGCGTGGTGAAGGAAACAGGTCTGGGCTGCGCCGATGAAATGCTCTATCCCGAAAACTACAAGTATATCGATGATATCCTGTGCTACGTGGCCGTAGGTGCGCGTTCTGTGGAAGACCAGCAGCATCGTCTGACCGCCAGCGGCATTGAGGTGCCCGTCGGCATGAAGAACCCCACGGGCGGCGACCTTTCCGTGATGATGAACGCCATCACCGCGGCGCAGCATCCGCACACCTTTATCTATCGCGGCTGGGAAGCACATAGTCAGGGCAACCCGCTGGCGCATGCCATTCTGCGCGGCTATGTGGATAAGCGCGGCGTGAGCCATCCCAACTATCACTATGAAGACCTGATGCTGCTGCTGCAGCTGTATGCTGAAAAGAGCTACATGAATCCCGCCTGTGTGGTGGACCTGAACCATTCCAACAGCGGCAAGAAGCCCCTGGAGCAGGTGCGTATTGCCCGCGAGATCATGCAGAGCCGTGCCTACAACAGCGATGTGCGCCGCCTGGTCAAGGGCTTGATGATCGAAAGCTACATCGAGGACGGCGCCCAGAAGATAGGCGAGGGCATTTACGGTAAGTCCATCACCGACCCCTGCCTTGGCTGGGAAAAGAGCGAGAGGCTCATTCTCGACCTGGCGGACATGGTGTAAGGACGATCGGAAGTTGTCGGGGAGGGCACGCTTTTCGAAGCCGAAAAGCATGCCCTCCCCGGACCCCACCTGAGAAAAGGCAATCAAATATAAACATTGAAGTCACCCTTGCAATGAGGATAGATAACTATCATCAGTGCGGGGTGTATTATTATACAATAAAACTGCCTTTTCTCAGAGAGGGGGTAAGGGGGAGAGATATGCTTTTCGGCATCGAAAAGCGTATCTCTCCCCCTTAAAACATAAAAACGGGAGACCCTTGCGGGTCTCCCGTGCGAAATATGGGAAAATTAGTTGCCGGCCAGGCGCTTGTAGGTGGCCAGACGCTCCTTGGCGTCTTCCTCCTGCTGCACGAAGGCTTCCTTGGCGATGGCAGGGAACTGCTGCATGAGGCTGGTGTAACGGACTTCGCCGCCCAGGAATTCCTGATACTTGCTGTAATCGGGATCCTTGCTGTCGACGGTCAGCTTGCCGGTCTCGGGGTTGTAGCGGTAGCACTGCCAGTAGCCGCACTCCACAGCCTTCTTGATCTCGGCCTGCGCCTTGCCCATGCCGCCCTTGGCCTTGAGGCCGTGGTTGATGCAGGGAGCGTAAGCGATGAT
>JAKSQG010000129.1 GCA_024404275.1 Clostridia bacterium
CCAATGAGATGCTGAACAACTTCCTGCGTCCCGGTCTGCAGGATCTGTGCGTCAGCCGCACTTCTTTCAAGTGGGGTGTGCCGGTTGACTTTGATCCCAAGCACGTGGTGTATGTGTGGATCGACGCTTTGACCAACTATATCACTGCCATGGGCTATATGTCCGAAAACGAGAGCCTGATGAACAAGTACTGGCCGGCGGATGTGCATCTGGTGGGTAAGGAGATTGTGCGTTTCCATACCATTTACTGGCCCATCATGCTGCACGCGCTGGGTCTGCCGCTGCCCAAGCAGGTGTTTGGTCACGGCTGGCTGCTGTTCGGCGGCGACAAGATGAGCAAATCCAAGGGCAATATCGAGTATCCGCAGCCCATTGTAAAGCGTTATGGCTGCGATGCCCTTCGCTATTATCTGATGCGTGAGATGCCCTTCGGCGCCGATGGCAACTATACCAACGAGGCAATGCTGACCCGCGTCAATTCCGACTTGGCGAATGACCTGGGCAACCTGGTCAGCCGTACGGTAGCCATGATCGAAAAATACTTTGGTGGGGTCATTCCTGCCTGGACGGATGCGGTAGACGATACGCTTGACTTGCCGCTCAAGGAGCATTGCGCCGCGCTGCCCGCCGTTGTGGAAGAGCAGATGAACAAGCTGCAGTTCTCCCAGGCGCTGGTAGAGATCTGGAAAGTGATCGGCGAGTGCAACAAGTACATCGATCTGACGCAGCCCTGGGTGCTGGGCAAGGATGAGAGCAAGAAGGATCGCCTCGCCAATGTGCTGAACATGCTGGCAGAGTGCGTGCGCTATGTGGCGGTGCTGATCTATCCCGTGATGCCCGAAACGCCCGAACGCATCTATGCACAGCTGGGCATTGCAGATGCTGATTTGAAGACCTGGGAATCCCTGCAGAAGTTTGGCAGCATTCCCGTCGGAACGAAGGTGTGCAAGGGTGAAGCGCTCTTCCCGCGTCTGGATGTGAAGAAGGAGCTGGAAGCCCTGCAGGCTGAAAAGATCGCCAGTGCTCCCAAGGCTCCCGAAAAGAAGGAAGAGCCTGAGAAGAAGGCTGCCCCCGATAAGAAGAAGGCCGCTCCCATTCCCGAAGGCTGTGTGAGCATCGATGAGTTTGCCCGCTGCCAGCTGCGTGCCGCCAAGGTGCTGAGCTGCGAAAAGATGCCCAAGTCCGACAAGCTGCTGAAGTTTGAACTGGATCTGGGAGATGAGAAGCGCGTGATTCTGTCCGGCATTGCCAAGTTCTATCAGCCGGAAGAGCTGCTTGGCAAAACGCTGGTCATCATCGCCAATCTGCCGCCCCGCAAGATGATGGGCGTGGAATCCAACGGCATGATCCTTTCCGCTGTGGAAAAGAAGGAAGACGGAAGCGAGTATCTGCGCGTGCTGACAGTGGATGGTTTGATCGCTCCCGGTGCTGAAGTGGGTTGAGGAGGAATGAAAAATGGAATTCATGCTTGATACGGCCAACCTTGCCGAAATTGAAAGAGGTCTGAAGTACTATCCTGTGGATGGTTTAACCACCAATCCCAGCATTCTCAAGGCAAACCTGCCGTTTCAGTATTCTGAGCATCTTTTGAAGATTCGTGATCTTGTGGGAGAACGTACGCTGCATGTGCAGCTGGGCTCCGAAACCTGCGAAGAGATGCTCCGGGAAGCGGAACAGCTGCAGGCACTGCTGGGCAAAGATGTGTATCTGAAGGTGCCTGTTACCGAAGAAGGCTTGCGTGCCATCAAGGAGATCAAGGCTGCCGGCGGCAATGTGACGGCAACCTGCATCTATTATCCGATGCAGGGCATTATGGCCATCCATGCCGGTGCGGATTATCTGGCTCCCTACTGCAACCGCATGCAGAACAATGACATCGATTTTATCCACGCCATCGAGCTGCTGCGCAACCTGATTGACGGAGATGGCTATGACGCCAAGATTCTGGCGGCCAGCTTCAAAAATGTGCTGCAGGTGACGCAAGCCATCGAGGCGGGCGCTCACGCGGTGACGGTGCAGCCTGCACTGATGCAGACGGCAATGCACTCTGCCTTGGTGGAAGATGCTGCCAAGACCTTCAGTGCTGATTATCTGCGCGTCATGAGCGGAAAATAAAGAATTCATACAAAAAAGGCCTCATCTGAGGCCTTTTTGTTTTGCGCTTGTTCGGAATCAGTTGAGCATGACCTGACCGCCGGTGACGGGCAACGCCTGACCGGTTTCGTACTGCTGTTCAACGGCATAGAGAATGGCACGGGTGACATCCTCCGGCATACAGCCGCGGTTCATGGGTACCTTAGCTTCGTAATAGCGGCGGACATCCTCGACGGTGGTGGCGCCGGGAATTTTGCCGGCTTTAAGGTAGGAGACGAAGAGACCCTTTTCGGGATCGGACCACAGCGGTCCATCCAGATAGTTGCCGGGACATACTGCGTTAACCTTGATGCGGTAAGGACAGAGCTCCAATGCAAAGCTTTGCACCAGACCGATGCAGCCAAATTTGGAACCGGCGTAAGCATAATTCTTGTTGGAGCCTTCGAGACCGGACTTGGAGTTGACGGTGACGATATCACCGGTCCAGTTGGGGTCGGCTGCTGATTGGGCACGCATGATGGCGGAGGCATATTTGGCACACAGGAAGAAGGCAGTGTAGTTGACGCCGGTGACAAGATCGAAATCCTGTTTTTCCAGTGTTTCCAGAGAACCTGCCCGCACGATGCCGGCATTACTGATCAGAAGATCGATACCACCGAAAATCTCAACGGTGCGCTGCATCAACTTGGCAACGCTTTCCTCATTGCTGACATCGCAGCAAACGCTGACAGCGCGTTCACCCAGCGAATGCGCGGCTTCTTCCGCAGCTTGGACATTGATATCGGCTATGACCACCGAGGCGCCTTCACGGTGTATGATGGAGGCGATGCCGAGACCGAATCCCTGGGCGCCGCCGGTGACGATGGCAACCTTGCCGGAAAGCCGTCCGGGGGCGGCAATACGATCGTGAATGCGCAGGGCGGCCTGCTGCTGCCAGAGGGACATATCAATCACGAAGATCATCTCACTTTCTGATATCAGTTGAGCTGGGGGTATAGAAAAATATTTGTGAGAAGGTCATGTAAGGCCATGTTCGAAACGACGATTCTGATGTAGGATAAAAGTCTGCACGTACGGATGACAGGGAAAGGTCAGCTGCGGAAGGCGCAGTCACTTGCACCGCTCAGCAGCAGGGTGACGAGAAGCAAGGGCAGAATTGTCGTCCACAGCATCGGCGTGGCGTGAAGCAACAGCATCAGCGCGGTGATAAAGGCAAACAGCAAGGTACGGATGAAAACACCGATGAGAGGGAAGATGATCTTGCCAATCACCAGCTTGGCCATCAGGGCAGACAGGGCGATCTTGATGGCGATGGTGCCGATGGCGGCGGCGGACAGGAGCTGCATGGCGGAAGAGACCAGCGTTTGCACCGTGACATCGGGAATGCTGATTTTCAGCCAGTCTTGAATGAGCGGCTGAAAATAGCACTGACGGTACAGGATCCAGGCTGTCAGGACCGAGACCAGATTGAGCGAAGCATACAGCGGAATACGAAGAAACGGCCCCTTGTAGAGCGGCTTGTAAATGAAGGTGCCCAGCAGCATTGAAACGGGAATACTGAGCACTGCCACCATCAGTAACGCCATCAGCTCTTCCACAATGTTATCTCCGATAGCGGAGAGGACGATTTGAACCTCCGGCATCTGATGGTTTTGGATGGCATCGATGAGGCTTTCCGCCAAATGGGTGCAAGCACCGAGCAGGGGAAACTCTGTCAGTGAAGCGGCGTCGATAATCGCCGGGGGCAGAATGCCGCTGAGTACCGAGGGACTGAGAATCAACAGAATTGCTGCCGCGGAGAGTGCGGTAACAATGGCAAGACGGACGGTTTTCATGCGGACTCCTTTCAAGAAGGGTCAATAGACGATGGTACTGTAGCGATGCATATCGACCTCAACTGTCGGATGGGACAGAAGATAATCGATGATCGCATCGGCAATATCCACCTGAATATCCCGAATGACAGGCTGATGGGGCAGCATATCAAAGCCGCCGGTGCCGGTAAAGCGATAGCTGGTGATGCAGACCGATACATGCTCATCAGGGGCGGGTTCGTGTCCATCGATTTTCATGGAGGTGATGCGGCTGCCAGCGGGACGGCGAAGGTCGATGGTATAATCGACGCCGGAAAAATAATCGTAGTTGTAATGCGCGGCTTTGGGCATCAGGAACGATTGTGAGACAATGGGCACGCCATCACACAATGTCATGTATTCGGCACAGCGTTCCATATAACGCTTCAGATCGGCAGCTGTCATATCCAGCACCTTGAGGGAGTTGCTGTAAATGTAGGCGGCGACCACGTTGCGGATGGTGATATCACGGGGCAAACCGCTGGCTTCGTTCGCCATGGCGCTGGTGGCGATCTGCGCACCGGATACGTCCAGCAGAACAGTGTTGACAAAGTTGCACAGGGGGCAGCCGGTGAGG
>JAKSQG010000013.1 GCA_024404275.1 Clostridia bacterium
CCGCAGCGGTAATGCGGCGGCAGGGCATTCACCTCGGTAATGCCGCACAGGCGAGCCACCAGCGAGGAGCCTACGGATCCGCGGCTGCCCACCAGATAACCGTCGGAGTTGGATTTGCGCACCAGCTTACTGGCGATGTCGTACAGTGTGGCATAGCCGTAGCCGATGATGGAGTTCATTTCCTTCTCGATGCGCTTTTCCACAATTTCGGGCAGCACATCGCCGTACAGTTCATGTGAGGTCTTTTCGACCATGCCGCGAATGTCGTCAGGGGCATAATCCCACACGGGAGAGAAGGTCGTTTTCCCCTCGGGATGCTTGGGAAACAGCGATACCTCGCCGACCTTTTCCAGTATTTTTCTTGGGTTGTCGATGACCACTTCACGCGCTTTTTCCGGTCCCAGATAGCTGAACTCGTCCAGCATCTCCCGCGTCGTTTTCAGATACAACGGCGGCTGCTGGTCGCAGTCCTCAAAGCCCATGCCATCCTGCAAAATCGCACGGAACACCGCGTCCTGCGGGTCCAGATAATGCACGTCGCCCGTTGCCACCACGGGAATACCCAGTTTTTCGCCCAGACGCACGATGACGCGATTCAGCTCCCGCAGCTCCTCGTCATCCTTCACGCGCCCTTCGCGTACCAGGAAGGCGTTGTTGCCGATGGGCTGAATCTCCAGATAATCATAGAAGCGTGCAATGCGGGAAAGCTTCTTCTCATCCGCTCCCTCCAGCACGGCGCGGAAAAGCTCGCCCGCCTCGCAGGCAGAACCGATAATCAGCCCCTCACGGTACTTCTGAATGTTTTCACGCGGCATGTGCGGACGGCGGCGGAAGTATTTCAGATGGCTGTCGCTGACCAGATGGTTGAGGTTCTGCAAGCCCTTCTGACTGGCTGCCAGCACAATGATATGAAAACTGGTGCCCAGCGTATAGCCGCTGATGATGTCGTCGATCTCGCCCAGCTCTTTGGCGCCGTGTGCAGCGGCGTCCTCCAGCATCTTCTGCAGGCACAGCGCCGTTGCCGTGGCGTCATGCACAGCACGATGGGCGTTCTTGAGCGATACGCCCAGGCGTTTGCACACTGCCGCCAGCTTGTGCGATTTCAGGTCGGGATACAGCTTCCGTGCAAACGTCAGCGTATCAATGACGGTATATTCTTTTTCAATGCCCAGCCGCCGCAGTTCATTTCTCAGCACCGCGGTATCAAAGTCGGCATTGTGTGCCGCAAGCGGTGCGTCGCCGATAAATTCCAGCAGCTTCGGCATCTCTTCGGCAATGCCCGGTTCATCCTTCAGCATGGCATCTGTAATGCCCGTGATTTCTGTGATCTTGGGCTGCAGCAGCTGACCGGGATTGATCAGCACTGACATGGTGTCGGTCACCACGCCGCCCTCCAGCCGCACCGCGCCGATCTCAATGATGCGGCAGGAGCGGGTATCCAGACCTGTCGTTTCAAAGTCAAGCACCACAATCGGCGTATTCAGCGGACGCTTGTCGTCCTCCTCACTGCGCACGATCTGATCTGCATCGGTCAGATAGCCCTCGCAGCCGGGGATCAGCTTGATGCCGCGCTTCTTTGCCGCGCCAAACGCTTCGGGGAACGCCTGCACCACACCGTGATCGGTGATGGCGACCGCGGGATGTCCCCAGTCGGCAGCACGGTTGATCAGCGCAGAGGCGGAAGCCACCGCGTCCATGTTGCTCATCTGCGTATGCATGTGCAGCTCAATGCGCTTCTCCGGTTCATCATCGGTGCGTTTGGGCAGATCATAGCGCACGATGCTGTTGACCATGATGGTATTTTCCCGGGAAAAGGTATCGTAGCGGCAATCGCCCTTGACCGTCACGCCCTCGCAGTCCTTCAGGCGCTTGATCACATCCAGCACCACTGCACGCTGCTCATCGGTGATGGGCGGCAGCTCCTCCTCATTGTCCTTGGGACGCGGACGGTAGCGCAAAAACATTTTGCACTTGATGGTACCGGTATAATCGGTCACGTTAAAGGTGACCAGCAGGCACTCACCCCCGCTGATCTCCTTTTCCTCATAATCCAGACGGCGTCCCTGAATGACCGTTTCGCCCGTATCGCCTGTCAGCTCACTGATGGGCACCGCCGGCTCGGCGATGGGGCGGCCGCGGATCAGGCGGCGCTTTTTCTCCTCCGCCGCTTCACGGCGTTTTCTTGCCGCCTCTTCCTGACGGCGTGCCAGCTCCTGCCGCTGTTCTTTCAGTGCTTCTTCCGCCCGCCGCTCCCGTTCAATGCGAGCCAGTGTCTCCTCACGGGCACCTGTCACACGGCAGAACACTTCGGTCTTAAGGGTAAAGATATCGTTGATCACCTGCGCGATCTTTTCGGGCAGCTGATGGCTTTTCAGATAGTTCAGGGCAAAATCATCCGGCAGTTCCAGCACGATGCGGCCATCCTCGCGCTTATAGCGCATGTCAAATTCCCAGGCCGCCATGGAGGGATGATCACGCATCAATATATCGTTGATCACGTGCGCGTACTTGTCGGGGTCCGCCTCAAAATCTTCTTTCAGCGCCGGGCAGGAGATGCGCAGTGAAAAACGGATGTCGGGAAAGGTCCGTCGCAAAAGCGTTTTCAGCTCGCTGTATTCCCTGTCCCCCACCACCTCGCTGCTGAGCATATAAAAGAACGCATGCTTTTCAGACCGCTTGTAAATGACCCTGTCAATGGTCACGCAGTCCTTCAGCGAGGGAATCTGCTCGCCGATTTTGGCAAGCAGCTCAGTATATGTCATTCATGGCCTCCCGCACAATGCGGATAAACTCCGCCGCGATATCACCGGTCAGCTTTTTGACAAACTGTCCGCGAATGTACAGCGCGCCGCAATTAACGCCGCCGCACAGGGCAAAGTCCGCGTCACGCGCCTCGCCGGGGCCGTTGACCACACAGCCCATCACGGCAATGGTCACATCCTTGGTGCAGCCGGCAAAGGCCTGTTCCACCTGCTGGGCAATGGCGTTCACATCAATGCGGGTACGTCCGCAGGTCGGGCAGGAAACAAATCTCGCGCCGCCCCGCAGGCCCACCGCCCTCAGGATATCAATGGCCGCCTGCGCTTCAGGCAGCGGAGAGCCGGTCAGCGATACACGCACCGTGTCGCCGATACCGTCCAACAGCAGCGCGCCGATGCCGATGGCCGACTTGATGCTGCCACGACCGGGCAGACCCGCCTCCGTCACACCCAGATGCAGCGGATAATCGCACTTCTGCGCCGCCATGCGGTAGGCAGCCACCGTCATGGGCACATCGCTGCACTTGAGAGAAAGCACAATATCGCCAAAGCCGGCTTTTTCCAGCATGGCGGCATGCCGCAGTGCGCTGTCCACCATGCCCTGCGCTGTGCGTCCGCCGTCGCGCTCCACAATGTCCTTTTCCAATGAACCCGCATTCACACCGATGCGGATGGGCACATGGTGCATCCTCGCTGCGTCCGCCACACGCCGCACATTTTCTTCCCCGCCGATGTTGCCGGGGTTGATGCGCAGCTTGGCAATGCCGTTTTCCACCGCGCCAATGGCCAACCGGTGATCAAAATGAATATCCGCCACCAGCGGCACAGGGCTGCCGTCCACCAGGTCGCGTACCGCGCGCACACATTCCTCGTCATAGACCGAGACGCGCACCAGGTCGCAGCCTGCCGCTGCCAGCGCACGGATCTGCTCCAGCGTTTCGGCCACATTGCGGGTGTCGGTGTTGGTCATCGACTGCACCAGCACACGGCTGCCGCCGCCGATATCCAGATTGCCGATTTTCATTGCGCGTGTTTTCATATGCATCAACCTCAAAACAGATTCAGAATATCACGGAAAGTCAAAAACAGCATCAGCGCCATCAGAAGCAGCATGCCGATGGTGTGGATCCACGCCTCCACCTTGCGGTTGACCGGGCGGCGGAAGATCATTTCAAAAGCCACAAACCAGATGCGGCTGCCATCCAGACCGGGAACAGGCAGCAGGTTCATCAGTCCCAGATTGATGGACAGCACGATCATCATTTCGATGTAGCCGATCAGGCTGTATTCCGCTGTCTGCTGGGCAATGACCGAGACGGCGCCCACCGGACCGGAGATCTGATCCGCCCCCTCGCCGGTGGAAACCAGGTTTTTCAAAGTGGTCAACACCGCCCCCGCGGCATCTACACACACGTTCCAGCTGTGCCGCAGCGTCGCGCCAAAGTCCGCATGCATCCATTGGATCGGATAAGCATACTGAATCGTCACGCCCACCATGTACCGGTTCTCGGTGCTGATATAATCGGGTGTCACCTGCAGCTCCAGTACCTTGCCGCCGCGCTTTACCTCCAACGGCACAGCCCCCTTTTCGGCGCTGTAGCCGGGAAACAGGCTTTCGGTATCCTTGATCTCCGTACCGCCCGTTTTCAGGATGACATCCCCGGGCTTGAGTCCGCCCTTTTCCGCCGGAGAATCAGCCGTGACCGAAATGACTTGCGCCTCCAGCCCTTCTCCCGCGTAGGGCAGTCCCTGTACGCCAAAGAAGCACAGCGCCGCTACAAAAGCCAGCACAAAATTCATGATCGGGCCCGCAGCAATGGTGACCAGCCGCTTCCATGCCGCCTGCCGCGTCAGCGCCCGCGGATCGCCATCCGCCTTGCCGTTCACATCATCCTCGCCGTAAAAGGCACAAAAGCCGCCGCAGGGAATGGCACGGAGCGTATACACGGTACCGTTTTTGCCTGTACGGCCCCAGATTTTCGGTCCGAAGCCGATACTGAACGCCTTTACGGCAATACCGCAGGCGCGGGCGGCAAAAAAGTGTCCCGCTTCATGAATGCTGATCATAATGCCAAGCAGCAGCAGCGCTGCCAGCACATACAAAATACCGGACATGCTTCCTCCGTTATCAGGTCATGGAATTCAATATCTGCCGTGCCATCCGCCTTGCCGTTTCATCGGCCAGGTAGACCGCCTCCAGGCTGTCAGCCGGCATATTGCCCACGCGGGAGAGTGTCTCATTCACCACCGCGCCGATGTCGGTAAAGCGGATGCCGCCGGCACGGAAAGCCGCGTTGGCCTCCTCATTGGCGGCGTTGAGCATACAGCAGGCGGCGCCGCCGGCACGAATGGCCGCATACGCCAACCCCACTGCCGGAAAACGCTCGGGGTCCACTTCATAAAAGGTACAGGCGCCGATGGCAGCAAAATCCGCCCTCGGGGCAGCCGTTTCAATCCGTTCGGGATACGCCATCGCGTAAGCGATGGGAACACGCATATCAGGCGCGCCCAGCTGCGCCATCACAGCACCGTCCTTGAATTCCACCATGGAATGCACAATGCTCTGGGGATGGATCAGTACATGGATCTGCTCCGGCTTCGCGTTGAACAGCCAGCGCGCTTCAATAACTTCCAGCGCCTTGTTGAACATGGAAGCGGAATCCACCGTGATCTTCGCGCCCATGCTCCAGTTCGGATGGCACAGCGCCTGCTCCAGCGTCACATTCTGCAGCTCTTCCGTGGTCATTTCCCGGAAGGGACCACCCGAAGCCGTCAGATGGATGGTGCGGTAGGCATTGCCCTGTGCGGCTTTGAGGCACTGATAAATAGCGCTGTGCTCGCTGTCCACGGGGATCAGCGTAGGTCCATCCGCCCCGTCGGCACAGCAGCTCATCACCAGCTGACCGCCCGCTACCAGTGCCTCCTTGTTAGCCAGCAACACGCGCCGTCCCGCGGAACGGGCAGCCATCACCGCCGGCAGACCGGTCATCCCCACCACGCTCACCAGCACATCATCTGCCGGCACTTCACGGGCAGCGGCGACCAGAGCAGCGCTTCCAAAGCGCCAGTCGATCGTTTTCAGATCATCGGGAATGGTGACGGCATTTTCGTTCACGCCGGTCAATCCCGCCATCAGCGGCTGAAAGCGCCGCACCTGTTCAAAAAGCGCATCCGCGTTGCGGTGCGCCGTTAATGCCGTAATTCTGAAGCGTTCCGGGTGCATCGCCGCAATTTTCAACGCCTGCGTACCGATAGAGCCCGTACTGCCCAGGATGGAGATATTTCTCATACGGAGACCTTTCTTATTTCAGAAGAATCTGCTGATAGATATACACCAGAGCCGACACAAACAAAATGCTGTCCATGCGGTCCATCACACCGCCGTGACCGGGAATCAGATTGGAATAATCCTTGATGCCGCAGTGACGCTTGATCAGCGAAGCATACAGGTCGCCCACCTGTCCCACAACGCCGCCCAGCAATCCGACAATGGCAAAATGCCACACAGGCGGCATCAGTACCTTATCTCCCATGGTCGCGCAGGCAATGCCCCAGATAGCCAGCGCACACAGCACCGAGCCCATCAGGCCTGCCGCCGCGCCCTCCACTGTTTTGTTGGGGCTCACCTTGGGGATCAGTTTGCGGCTGCCAAAGCGCACACCGATAAAGTAAGCAGCGGTATCGCCGGCTACGGGCACCAGCAGACTCAGACAGATGAGCGGCACACGCCACAATTCGTTGACGGCGTGGTTCTGGCTGAGCAGACACATGCCGGGCAGCGTCACGCTGAGCAGCGGCATCACCGACACCAGAATATCCTCCAGATGCGGTTCGCCATGGAAGAGCACATACATCGTAATGATCAGAATGGTACCAAACAGGATCGGCAGCAGCGCCTCTCCCTTGTACACCAGAAACGCCGGGACCGCCAGCACCGTCGCCGCCCATACAGGCCAGCGCACCACCTGATGCCCCTTTTTGATCAGTGCCTGCGTCATCTCATGCAGCGCCAGAGCAATGGCGGCAATGCAGATCACGTCAAACACCCAGCCGCCCAGCAAAATGGCGGCCATCGTCAGGGGAATCAGCACGCATCCCGTAATGATCCTTGTTTTCATGTGTCACTCCTTGCGGGCACCAAACCGCCTGTCACGGCGGCCGAAGGCGTCCAGCGCTTCATGATAATCCTTGAGCGAAAAATCAGGCCACAGCACCGTGGGAAACAGCATTTCGGCATAGGCACATTGCCACAGCATAAAATTGCTCAGGCGCATCTCACCGCTCGTGCGGATCACCAGATCGATATCCGGCAGTCCGGCCGTATAGAGCCTGTCGGCAATTGCCTTTTCGTCAATGTCCTCCGGACGGATGCGTCCCGCCGCGGCATCCTCCGCAAGCAGTCGTGCCGCCCGGGTCAGTTCTGCCCTCGCGCCGTAGTTGATGGCAATGCACAGCTTCAGACCGGTGTTCTGCTTTGTTCTTTCTTCCGCCGCAAACAGCGCTTCTTTCTGCGGGGAGGGCATGCCCTCCTTATCACCCAGAATATGGATGCAAACGTTTTTTTCATCCAGTTCATCGATCTCGGAAGTAAAATACTCCAGCAGCAGGCTCATCAGTGCCCCCACCTCTGCCGCGCTGCGGCGCCAGTTCTCGGTGGAAAAGGCATACAGCGACAGCGCTTCAATGCCAATGTCACTGCTCTAACGGATAATGGCGCGCAGCGTCTCCACGCCCTTGCGGTGACCCATCGCCACCTGCAGGGCATGCGCCTTGGCCCAACGGCCGTTGCCGTCCATGATAATGGCTACATGCCGCGGCAATACAGCTTCACTCATTGTCTTTCCTCCGCGGGTCTCCGTCCCTGAAATGCGCCGCGACCAGCACGCCGGGACGAAGGCCGATGACCCGCATCGTGGTCTCGCCTCTGTCCTCCATACCGGTCATACGCACCTCGGGCTCCTGCCCGGCCTTCTTACAAACAAGCAGGGCCTGCGCAAGCGGCAGGCCCAGGCAGGCAGAAGGCGGCATGGGCCGCACCTCTTCTTTTATCGTCAAACCGCCATGATCTCCTTTTCCTTTTCGGCGGAGAGCTTGTCGATCTCCTTGATGGCGTTGTCGGTGACCTTCTGCAGGTCATCCTCGGCCTTGTGCTGTTCATCCTCGGTCAGCTCATTGTCCTTCTTCATCTTCTTGATGACTTCCATGGCGTCACGGCGGATGTTGCGGCACGCCACCTTGCTTTCCTCGGCGGTCTTGCGCACCACCTTGGTCAGCTCCTTGCGGCGCTCCTCATTCAGCTCGGGCACAATCAGGCGAACGACATGACCGTCGTTGGAGGGGTTCAGGCCCAGATCGCTCTTCTGGATGGCCTTTTCGATGGCGGGGATGGCCTTCTGATCCCAGGGGGCGATCACCAGCATACGGGGTTCGGGAGCGGAAATGTTGCCGACCTGATTGATGGGCATCATGCTGCCGTAATATTCCACGGAGACGCGGTCCAGGATCTGCGGATTGGCGCGGCCGGCACGCAGGGACTGCATATCACGCTTGAAAGCATCCTGAGTTTTGACCATACGGGATTTGGAGTTTTCGATCAGTTCTTTTGCGGTGGGCATTTGTTGGTCCTCCTTCACTTCATAAACAGCCTGCCGGAGCAGGCCGGGGTTTTCATTTCTGTCTACTATTTTACCGTTTTTTGTACATCTTGGCAAGACCCAAATATCTTGCCCGTCTTCCGCTGCCCACAGCAGGTTTTACAATCTCCCCACACTGCGTATGCTTGTGTTTTTTTACGCGCGTATGATATAATAGAAAGGATAAATCAGAAGGGAGAGAAAAGAGCTTGTACCGTCTGCTTACCGCCGCCGTGCTTCGCCGCGCAGGTTCGGATGAACGCCGTCAGCGCACGCTGATGAACACCGCTGCCTCCGTGGCAGGCATCGCAGTCAATCTGCTGCTGTTCGCGCTCAAGCTCGCCGCCTCCCTGCTGTCCGGAAGTCTGGCTGCCGCTGCCGATGCCATCAACAACCTTTCCGATGCCGCAAGCAGCGTGATGGCCCTTTTCTCCGTTCGTCTTGCCGAAAAGCACGCGACGGAAAAGAATCCTTTTGGATTCGGCCGTGCCGAGTATCTCGGTGCGTTGGGCGTGGGGCTTCTCATCGTGCTGATGGCACTGGAGCTGTTCCTTTCCGCCCTTCGCAGCCTGTTTTCTCCGGAGTCCGCCGTTTTTTCTCTTTCCGGCTTTCTGCTTCTGTTTTCCGGTATTCCATTCAAGCTCTGGCTCAGTCTTTTCTATCGCCGGGTGCATCGTCATACCAACAGCCCTGTGCTGAAAGCCGCGGAAGCAGACAGCCGCAGCGACTGCCTGGTCACCGGCGGGGTGCTGCTTTCGATGCTTGTAGGGCACCTTACAGGCTTTAACCCGGACGGCTGGATCAGTCTGCTCGTGGCTGCTTTCGTTTTCATGAGCGGCTTTACCGTGATCCGTGATACCGTCACACGTCTGCTGGGCGGCACCCCCGACCGGGAACTGGCTGAAAAGCTGCTGAAAAAAGTACGCAGCTACCCCTATATTCTCGATGTGCACGATTATGTCCTGCACGATTACGGTCCCGGCCGCTGCATGGCCTCCATTCACGCCGAGGTACCTGCCGACGGTGATCTGCTGCGCATGCACGATGTCATCGACCGCATGGAGCATGAGATCGAAGCCGAGTTTCACGTTCCCATCTGCGTGCACATGGACCCCGTGACCGTCACCCCCGGCCCCGCCCGCGATACCGAGGCTGCACTCCACGCTTTCCTGCTCTCACTCGATCCGCCGCTACATCTGCACGATTTCCATTATGCTCTGCAGGACGGCATTCCCTCGATCAGTTTCGATGTGGATGTTCCCCCTTCCTTCCTCGATATGGATACAGTTGCCCCCGTCATCCGCAAGAAAGCCGATGAGCTGCTGCCCGGCTGCCTGTGCGACATTCATTTTGATAAGGAATACTACCATGTTTAAAAAGCTTTTCTGTTTGCTGCTGTGCCTTGTGCTGCTGCCGCTCCTGCCCGTTTCCGCCGAGGAATCGCTTGAAATGAATTCGGATGAAATCACTCAGCTCCTGTGGGAAATGTACCAATCCGAAAACGCCGAGGGCGATTTTATGGTGCTGCCGGATGACTACACCGTGCCCACCGCCGGCAAAACGGGCATCTACAACCTGCTGCTGCTCGGAATCGATAACTACACCAGTGCCCTCACCGGGCGCAGCGATACCATGATTCTGGCTTCGCTCAACGCCTATACGGGTGAATTGAAACTGGTCTCCTTCATGCGTGACACCTATGTGCAGATTCCCGGACGCGGCTACAACAAGCTCAATGCCGCGCATTCCTTTGGCGGACCCAGCCTGCTCATCCAGACCATGGAACAAAGCTTCGGTGTACACATTGACGGTTATCTCGCCGTCAATCTGGGATTGATGGCCGAACTGGTGGATGCCATCGGCGGTGTCGAAGCCGATGTCTCTGCCGACGAGCTCAAAAAGCTCAACGGCATTCTGGAATATTACAACTGGAAGGTCGGTGTTGTCCCCTCGTCCACCGGTCGTCTGGAACAGCCCGGCAAACAGAAGCTCACCGGTCTGCAGGCCATGTCCTATGCCCGTATCCGCAAGCTGGACAGCGATTTTGTGCGTGTGGAACGTCAGCAGGAGCTGATGCTGGATATACTGAACACCCTGCTTCAGATGGACCTGGTCTCCCTCACCCGCATGATGTTCCTTTACATCGGCAAGGTCGGCACCGATGTGACCATGTCGGAGGGAGCCTCGCTGCTGTCCACCCTCATCAACATCAAACAGCTCCACATTTCCACCCTGCGTGTGCCCGTTGCGCATGCCTACGCCAGCAGAACGATCAACGAAACCTATTATGTGGTTCCGAATCTGCAAAAAAATCAGCAGGAAATCGATGCGTTCCTGTATGGTGTCAAGGAGTAACCGCCCATGAAAAAGCTTTGTACTCTCCTGCTGCTTCTGCTGTGCCTGCTGATGTTCTCTCCTGCCCAGGCGGAATACCGCACCCTCAGGCTGCACGATCACGGCGAGGATGTGCTGGAACTCAAGCATGCCATGTACTATCTCGGCTACTACACCTCGCTCAATATGACCGACACCTATAACGATACCATGGTGGAGCGTGTCAAAAAGCTTCAGAAGGCCAACGGCCTCAAGCAGACCGGCATCGCCACGCCGGAATTGCAGGAGCTGATCTTCTCCGGCAGCTGCATCGGCACCAGGGAAGCCCATCCGACGAGTGATCCCAATGCCACACCCACGCCCGTACCCACCCCGACTCCCGTCCCGACGCCTACAGCCGTACCGACAGCCACACCCACGCTTCCCCCTGCTCCCGAACCCGGTGTTTACCCCGAACTGCCCGAATGCAGCGAAAAAGGCTTCCTCCTCAACAAAAATGAGGAATTCATCCACGAAGATGAAAAAGGCGGTCTGTGGATTTACAAGTCTTCCACTTTAAGCGTGGAGATCCGCCGCATGACCGATCCCTCCATTCCGCTGGTCTGGTTTGAAACAGAGGTTTACTGCAGCCCCTCCTCGCCGCTTTCTTCCTTCCTGTCTACCAACAAAAAAAGCGCCGGCAAAGGCTATCAGTACCCCGCCGACCTCGCAAAGCAGGCGAAAGCCGTGCTGGCCATCACCGATGACTTTTTCGGCTCCCGTTGGAACAGCAATGACACCGTGGGCATTATCATCCGCAACGGCAGCATCCTTTTTGACAAGACCTACAGCGCCAACAAGGGCCGTCTGCCCTGTCTGGAGGTGCTGGCTGTCAACAAAGACGGCAGCATGAAAGCCTGCGTTTCCAACGCCTATTCCGCCAAAGAATACCTGTCCATGGGTTATACCAACACCTTTGCCTTCGGCCCCATCCTGGTCACAAACGGTCAGCCGGGCGTACATGTGTATGACGAAACCTATTATCACTACCGCGAGCCCCGCTGTGCCATGGGCATGATTGAGCCTTATCATTACATCATCCTGTCCGTCAAGGGCCGCACCAACGACTCCAAGGGGTGCTACTTCTCCTGGCTTGCCGATAAAATGCTGGAAAAAGGCGCCGTGGAAGCGCTCAATCTGGATGGCGGCGGCACCGCCTCGCTGGTTTTCATGGGAAAGCCTCTGCTCGGCGGCAAACGTCAGGTCACCAGCATGATCACTTTCGGCTCTTCCCCCAAAGTCAGTACAAAATAAAAAACACAAGCAAAAACGGCATGCCTCTGATGATGAGACATGCCGTCTTATTATTTATTGACCGCTTATTCTGCAATACCCAGTTCGATATCCTGCATGGATGTCATTTCCACCGTACCGTCCATGCCTTCCCAGATGTACACCAGGCACAGGTGGGACATTGCATCCGGCACCACGGGCGTTACCTTGGCCAGGAAGCAGTAATTGGTGCCGTTCACCACCTGCAGACCCAGCAGGGCAAGGGGCTCCACCAGGCTGCCGGTCCAGTTTTCAAAGGCCTTTTCAAACAGCGCCAGGGTATCGGCGTCCAGTTCCGTGGTCTCTGCCACAGACCAACCGCCTGCCATCATGCCTTCCGCCATCGCGCCGCAGCAGCTTCCGAGCAGAACCAGAGTCACAATCAATGCCAGCAGCTTTTTCATGTTTTTTCCTCCGTCATTATGGTTTTATACAGTCGGCGGTTCTCCGTTCGCGTCGTATACGGGAATCCCGTCAAGCTTATCCTTTTTGCCGGTCAGGGACATGATCAGGAAATTGACCGCCCCCAACAGAATATAAACATAGAAGACAAAGAATCGCCATGTCATCATAGCCCAGAAGGTGTTGCCGCTGCTCAGCTGCGAGAACACCAGATAAAAGCTGCCCTCTGCCACGCCGGCGTTGCCCGGGGTCGGGATGAAGGTGATGCCCGCCTGAATGGCAGTGATCGTAGCCAGACAATTCAGATACGGCAGGCTGCCGCCAAAGGCTTTCAGCACAAAATAGGGAATGGAGCACACCGCCAGCTGAAAAATCAGGCTCAATGCCATCAGCACCACGCACAGCAGCGGGTTGGTCAGCATTTTTTTCAGGCACTTGCTGTAGTTATCCAGCATGGTCCGCAGTTTGTCGATTTTTTCTTCAGGTTTTTTGATAATCCTGATATGCGACAGCAGACGGATGCCGCCGTTGAGGATACGCTGCGTCAGTTTGGGGCACACCGCGGTGAGAATAATCATCGTCGGAATGAAAGCGTAGCACGCCAATCCCAGATAAGCGGCGATGCGTACCGCCTCAGCCTGCGCGGCATGGGTGAACAGCATCGTCAGCCCCAGCAGAATAAAGCTGATCTGTCCGCTCATAAAACCCGATAATGTAATTGCGGCGCTCTCCGGCCCCGGCAAGCCGCCCTTGGTCAGATAATAGATCTGAAACGGCTGTCCGCCGATGGCCGCCGGCGTAATGTTGTCATAATACTTGCCGATCAGCACCGTGCGCAGCGCCAGCACCGGATGAAATTTTCCGCAAGCCTTTTTGATCAGGATGCAGTGCCGCAGCACATCCGAAAACATGGCCAGCAAAAAGCAGCCGAAGGCGGGAATGAGCAGCGCCCAGCGGATCTCGACCTATTGCAGCCCGGGAGCGTCCCGTGTTCCCGAAAATTCCGTATAAGCCGTCCAGGCAATGATGCCCACATTCAGCAGGATCAATGCCGCGGTGGATAACAATTTTTTTGTTTTTTTGCTCAGGGGTCTTTTCACCAAAGCTTCTCCGATACACACTATTGGCATTCAGCCTTCTGTTATTTTATCGTATTTCTGCCATGATAGCAAGAAAAAAATGCTGTTTTCCCCCTTTTTACGCTTTATCCGCTTTTGTTCATAAATCTGTTGGCTTGTTTTCCATTCCGTGATATAATGGGTATCACAGAGGTGACAAACATGAAACTTCATTATTACGGCACAGGCGATGGCTATGGCATCCCGGAGCCTCTTTGTTCCTGTCGTCTTTGCAGCTATGCCCGTGCACACAGAGGAAAGGATATCCGCACCCGCTCCCAAGCCGTGTTGGAAGACCTGATGCTTGACTGCTCCGCCGACATGGCGCTGCACACGCTGTTTTACGGGCTCGATATGCGCTGCTACCGCCATATCCTGATCACGCATCCGCATTCCGATCATTATGACCTATCGCAGTTCCGTGCCCGCTATACCGATACAGAGGGCTGGAATCTATATATACCCGAAAGTCTGTATCAATCCGAGCAGGCATCCCTCCTTCTGCAGCAACAGAATGAAAAAAAGAACCCGCCCCGTCGCGTCCCCATCCTGCATCCGGTAAAGCCCTTTGAACCTTTTGAGATCGGCAAAAACCGCATCACACCGCTCCCCTCCAACCACATGAAGGACGCGCTGCTGTACCTCATCACCCGCGAAAACAAAAGCGTTTTGTGGATTCACGATTCGGGGCTCCTTCTTCCCGAAACACAGCAATATCTTGCCGCGCACGCGCCGCATCTGGACCTCGTATCGATGGATTGCACCCTCGCCCGCGGCTCAAACTTCACGCCTTCGCACATGGATATCCTTCAATGCGCTGAAACCGCCGCTTGGCTGCGTTCTGCAGGTCTGGCAGATGACCGCACCGTTTTTGTACTCAGCCACATCGGTCACCTCATTGACCGCACGCATAAAGAATTGTGCGCCGAGGCTGCCGAACTTGGTTTCATCGTCGCATACGACAACATGGAGATCGACTTTTAATAGAGAAGGTGTATATAATGCTCACCCGTGAAATGATTCTGGAGGAATTGTCCCGTTTCTGCAAGGAAGACGCCGGCAACTACGTATCTCCCGACCGGGCAATTACTCCTTCCGATGCGGGACAACGCATGTATGACGCTCCCATCATTGCCATCGGCAGCGTTGATGATCCCTGGTGGCAGCACCTCAAGGAACCGCAGGCCATCGGCCCCCATTTCAAGGGACCCACCGAATGGCTTCCCACTGCCCGCACAGTGGTATCGTATTTTGCCCCCTTCACCGAGTTTGTGCGCCGCGGTAACGAAGCTGACCCTCTCGAGGTCGGTCACGGCTGGCTGTATGCCCGCGTGGATGGTCAGGCCTTTTTGCACCGTCTCAACCACCATATGGAGGATTTTTTCCGTCAGCACGGTGTGGAGGCCATCAGTCCCTACGCCAGTGCTGATTTCCAACATGTCTTTGCCGCCGGTACCAATCCCGCGCTCGACCCTGCCCTTTCCTTCACCAGCAACTGGAGTGAGCGTCACGTGGCCTATGTCTGCGGTCTGGGTACTTTCGGTCTGTCGAAAGGTCTCATCACCAAAAAGGGCGTTGCGGGACGCTTTGGCAGCTTTGTTGTAAGTGCCGACCTGCCCACCGATGAACGTCCCTACACCGGCCTGTACGATTACTGCAGCATGTGCGGCCGCTGCGCCAAAAACTGTCCCGCTCACGCCATTACCCTCGAGGAAGGCAAAAAGCATCCTCCCTGCAGCGCTTATGTCAAATCAATGGGCGTCAAATACAGTCCCTTCTTCGGCTGCGGCAAATGTCAGGTCAACACCCCCTGTGAGCGCGGCATCGCCAATCCCAAGTTTCGCTGAGACCACACAATTTTCATAACCGTTTCAAGCATTGACTGCCTTCCCTTCGAAGGCAGTCTTTTTTTAAAGCAAAACCCCCTGCCCTTACGGGCAGGGGGCGCGTTATGCTTCGAGGATTACTCGTTGGCCAGACCCAGAGCAACCAGCTGCTCGGTAGCCAGATTCATGTACTCGCCGAAGTCGTAGCTGTCATACAGCTCCTGAATGAACTGGTCATATTCGGCCAGGTCACGCTCGCCCTTGTAGAAGGCGATCAGCTGAGTATTGATGTAGCTTTCCATATCGGCCAGGTTGAAGTCATCGGGCACGATAACGGAGGTGTTGAAGTACTCCAGGATGTTGTAGTGCAGACCCCAGGCAACTTCCTTGGAAGCCTCGGGGAACTTGGCGGCCAGATAGGTCATCTCGTCGCGGCCCAGCCACTGATACTCATGCACGTAGTTGGTTTCGGCAGCGTTTTCGGGAACCAGCTTGATCATGCCGTTCTCGTCGTAGTTCCAGTGACGGCCTTCCAGACCCATGTACACCAGCATCTTGCCTTCTTCGGTGCACATATAGTCCAGAACCTTCAGCAGAGCTTCGAACTTCTCATCGCTGATGTCGGCGCTCACAGCCAGCTTGTCGCCAACGTTGACGTCATGCTTAACGATGGTGAAGCGCGGGCCCTCGCCGGCGTCCAGAGCTTCGATCACGTCATAGGTGGCTTCTGGGCAAACGGCCTTCCACTGGTCGATGTAGCTCTGCTTGTGAACGTTGGACCACTTAACAGCGGACACACCGACGTTGCAGCTGAACACGGTCGCCTTGGCGCTGCTGTTGCTCATCAGGCCGGGATCCAGCAGGTTGGAGTCATAGAACTTCTTCAGCATGGTCAGAGCTTCGACCATACGGGGCTGCAGCACGCTGTTGGTGACCTTGCCGTCACGGATCAGCAGGTAGTTGCCCAGACCGACATCATAGGGAGCGGTGATGCAGGCCAGACCGGGCAGACCATAGCTGGTCAGACCGATGGTGTCGATCACGCCGTTGCCGTCGTAGTCGTGGGAAACGATGTCCATGCAGTAGTCGTAGAGTTCATCCACAGTGGTGGGAACCTTCAGACCGTACTTTTCGTTCCAGTCGCCGCGGACATAGATTTCGAACTGCTGTTCGCCCAGAGGCTGAGCAGCGGGGAAGCAGTACATGCCGCCATCATAGTAGTTGGAAGGAATGTCGATGTTGTCGCCATAGGCTTCCAGCAGATGATTCCAGAATTCGGTGCCCTTGATCTCGGAAATGTCCTTCAGATAACCGGAAGCAGCGAAGTTCTGCACCTGATCCGGTCCGAGCCACATGACATCCGGGATTTCGCCGCCGACGATGCGGGCGCCCAGAGCGGTGTCATAGTCCTGCAGGTCATCCAGGATCACTTCGACGCCGATCTTATCGCGGATGGTGGTGTAAACATAGTCGTCTTCACGATCGGTGGGGATACCGCCGGCATGCTTGTCGGTCACGCCGTAGATGACGATGTTTTCAGCCTGGGCGGTCATCATGCCGGTCAGGGAGAAGAGCATGGCCATCATCAGAACGAGGGAGATAATGCGCTTCATACTTGGGGTCCTCCTTTTAAATTTATATGCAGACCATTGCGGTCTGAATACCATGTGTCAGCCCTTCACGGCGCCCGCCAGGGTACCCTTGACGAAGTACTTCTGAATGAAGGGATAAATAACAACGATGGGAACGGTGGCAAACACAACGGCTGCCATCTTGAGGGTCTCGGGCGGCACCACGTCATCGGCAGTGATGTCGGTGGTGTTGGCACGCAGCTTGGCACGCAGAACGACCTGCAGCGGATACTTGGCAGTGTTGGTGATGTACAGTACCGCATTGGTGTAGGTGTTCCAATGGTCCACGGCGTAGTACATGCCGATGGTCATCAGGATGGGCAGCGACATGGGCATCACGATACGAAGCAGCACGCCAAACTCCGTCGCGCCATCGATGCGGGCCGATTCAAACAGTTCCTCCGGCAATCCCTCAAAGAAGGCCTTCATGATGATCAGGTTATACACGCTGACCATGGTGGGCACAAACAGGGACCACATGGAGTTGAGCAAACCGGTCTCCTTGACCACCAGATAGGTGGGAATGGTACCGGCGGAGAAGACCATCGTGAAAACGATCAGCTTCATGACCCACTTCTGTCCGGGCATCCTGCGGCGGGAAAGCGGATAAGCGGTCAGCAGGGTGACCAGCAGGTTGCTGCCGGTACCCACCAGAGTGACCCACACGGTCAGCAGCATCGAATGGGCCAGCTTGCCGTCCTGCAGCATCTCACGGTAGGCCGTCAATGTGAAGGAGCGGGGAATCAGCACGAAGCCGCCGTTTTTGATGACCTCGGCATAGGGCGTAAAGGACATGGAAACAACAAACAGAACGGGAACAAGGGTGACCAGCAGCACAATGCCCATGATCACATAAACGACGATATTGAACGCCAGATCGCTTCTGCTTTTTACCATAGCGCACTGTCCCACTTTCTGGCCAATGCGTTGGTGCCGAAGACCAGCACACAGCTGATGGCCGATTTAAACAGACCGACGGCGGTGGCGAGAGAATAGTTCATTTTGCCGATACCCTGTGTATACACCCAAGTATCGATGATCTCACCGGAGGTCTTGACCTCATCCGTCATCATGATGTACACCTGGTTGAAGCCGGCGCTCAGCACGTTGCCCACCTTGGTAATCAGCAGCACGATGAAAATGTTGCGCAGGCAGGGCAGCGTGATGTACCAGATCTGACGGAAACGGCCGCAGCCATCCACCGTCGCCGCCTCATAGAGGCTGGTATCGATGCCCATGATGGCCGCCAGATAGATAATGGCGCCCCAGCCGAGTCCCTTCCACAGGTCACTGCCGACCAGCACACCCTGGAAGTACTTGTTGCTCGTCATGAAAGGAATGGCGTTCATGCCAAGACGCTTGAACAATACATTGACAATACCGTTGGGCTGACCCAGCATGGCGAGACAGATACCGTACACAACGGACCAGCTGAAGAAGTGAGGCAGATAGGAAATGGTCTGCGTGATGCGGGCAAACCAACGGGCCTTACACTCACTGACAGCGATGGCAAAAATCAGCGAAGGCAGCAGACCCATGCCCAGCTTCCACAGGCTCAGGGTGATGGTGTTGCTCAGCACACGGCTGTTGGCGGGCGAACCGAAAAACTGTTTGAAATACTTGAACCACGGATCGACCCACGGGCTGCCGTAAATACCCAGCTTGGCATTGAATTTTTTGAATGCCAACACCAGACCTGCCATGGGATAGTACTTATACAGGGCAAAATAGATAATACCGGGAATCAACATCAGATATAACGGCCACCAGCGAATGATTGTCGCTCTGAATCGACCCTTTCTGCGGGGCAACTTGACGGTCTGACTCATATTTCCTCCGGATATGCAGCCTCTGCCAAGGCTGAAATATGGGAACGCAAAATAGAAAATAGACAATACGGTTCTATCTCTACCATTGTTAACAGTATTATATCGCGGCATTTGTTATATGTCAAGCTATATGTCACCAAAAAAACAAAAAAACTTACATGCCGTATCCCGCTTTCGAAGCATTCGCCGCACGCAAAAAGGAAGGACGTTTCCGTCCTTCCTTTGCAATCATATCAGAAGCACTTGTCCAGAATATCCGGATCCAGCCCCTTCTTTGCGGTCGCATGACCTACCGCAAAATAGAGGATTCCGCCGCCGAGCAGACCCCAGATGACCGGGTTGAAGCCCGCAATGCTGAAACCCGCATAGCGGTTCAGTGCCCAGAAGAATATGTACAGTCCCACCGAGCCGATCGAGCCCGCTACAGCCGCCTGACGGGTGCCCTTCTTCCAGAACAAGCCGCCCAGCAGCGGCCACAGGAAGGTGCACTCCAGACCGCCGAAAGCAAACATATTAATGAAAAAGATGATGTCCGGCGGGTTGACAGTCAACAGGATCACCAGTGCGCCCAGCACAATGGTGCACACGGTGGACATCTTCTTGACATTGCGGTGATAGCTTTCCAGCTTCTTTTTATCCTCGCGCACCACATAGGTACGGTACAGATCGCGCACAATAGCCGCCGCCACCAGAATAAGCAGCGAGTCCGCCGTGGACATGACCGCCGCCATGGGTGCCGCCAGGAAGATGCCCGCCACGCCGGTCGGCATGATCTGCTGAATGACATACGGAATGAAGCCGTCCGAGGAAGTGCCTTCCGGCAGGGCAATGCCCAGACCGCCCGCCCAGCAGCCAGCAAGATGCATGCCGACAATGACAAAGGAGCAGGTCACGGCACCGATCCACATGGCGGAATGCATCGACTTGGTATTCTTGAAGCCCATGGCCCTTACCGCCGTCTGCGGCAGACCCAGCGTGGCAAAGCCCACCAGCACCCAGTAGCTGAGCAGACCGCCGTTGGAATACACAGCGTTCAGGTTGGCATAGGTATCGGCGATACTGCTCGCACGCAGACCGGCATCGATGCCGCTGACACCGCCGCCGCGCTGCAGCACAAAAAATAGGAAGAGAAATGTACCGACGCACATGATGATGCCCTGAATGGTATCGGTGATCGCCACGGCGGAGAAGCCGCCGAAGGCCGTATAGATGACCACCACTGCGCCGAAGATGAGCAGTGCGGGCACATGTTCCAGTCCCGTGATGGAAGCGATCAGCGTGGCGCCGCCGCTGAACTGGCCGATCATCTGAGCGATGACGAACACCACCATCAGCAGGCTGACGGTAATGACCAGTGTGTCGCTCTTATAGCGCGCCTTCAGGTAACCAACCACCGTCACAGCGCCCGTACGGCGGCTGACGATGGCCAGCTTGTTGCCCAGCACGCCCAGCACCAGGAAGGTGACGGGCACCTGTACGGCCGCCACCCACACCTGTGCATAACCGTAGGTCATGCCGGCGGCACCGGGACCGGAAAGGAAAGAGCTGGCGGAAGTATAGGTCGCCATGATGGTCATGGCCAGGATGAGGCCGTTCATGCCGCGGCCGCCGATGAAGAATTTCTTTTCGTCTGTGCCGGCTTCGCTGTTCTTTTTGCGGCTGTACCACAGACCAATCACGGTATTGAGCAGAAGATAGGCAATAAAAATGACCAGCAATGTGCTTTGCGTCTGCGTCATTCCTTCTCCGCCTCCTCTCCTGTCTCCTCTTCGTATTCAAAATCAATAAATACGAATTTCAGCAGAAGGCCCACGCCGGCAAGTGCCAGCACGATGGTGCCCAGTACGGATACGCTGAACCACGCGGGCATACCCAGAAAGTATGCTTCCGATCCGTTCAGCGCAAAAGCGGTGATGATGTGCCACGCGCAGCAGACAGCAACCACGATCAGAGTCCAGCGGATCTCTTTCATGCACTGCCGGTGCTGCTCAGCCCTGGTCAGTTTCTTCATATTCAGTTCTCCTTCGGAAAATGTCGGATCCCGGTCGGGTACCCGCAGGGTTATTATGCACCGTTTTGCACGAATTGTAAAGACGAATTATGAATATTTATTGATAATCGCTGTTTTGCTTGTCAGAGCAGGACAGATGTGCTATAATGCCTTTGATTCGCATTCCGAACATCTGAAAGGAGCTTTGTCCAATGAACAAGCTTACCCGTGCCTTCGCTTTCGTGCTCTGCCTGATGCTGAGCCTCAGCGTTGCCGCCGTCGCCCTGGCTGAAGCTGCCGCTGAAGAAGTCAGCCCCGTGGCCAGCCTGATCGCCACCTTTGCTCCCATGGTCCTGCTGATCGTCATCATGTACTTCTTCCTCATCCGTCCCCAGCGCAAGAAGGATAAGAAAGTCAAGGAAATGCTGGCTGCCCTGAAGGTGGGCGACCGCGTCTGCACCATCGGCGGCATGTACGGCACCATCATCAACATCCGTGATGAGAACACCGTCACCCTGGCCCTCGGTCCCCAGGAAGTGCCCGTTGTGTTTGCCCGTTGGGCCATCCGCAATGTGGAAGAGATCACTGTGGAAAACGATTCCGAAGTGCTGGCCTGATCACAAGCCCTTTTGCTCCCCCGTCTGTCGGGGGAGTTTT
>JAKSQG010000130.1 GCA_024404275.1 Clostridia bacterium
TATCAGGGAAAGACTGGAAAAGATTCTCTGCAAGACGATTGCGCAGAGCACTGACGCTGAACTGTATGATGCCCTGCTGCAGCTGTCCAAGGAGATGGCTGCCGAAAAGAGAACCAACGCCGGCAAGAAAAAGATTTATTATGTTTCCGCCGAGTTTCTGATCGGCAAGCTGCTTTCCAATAACCTGATCAACCTGGGCATCGACAAGGAAGTGCGTGCTCTGCTGGAAGAAAACGGCAAATCCCTGGCGAACATTGAAGAAATCGAAAACGAGCCTTCGCTGGGCAATGGCGGCCTTGGTCGTCTGGCAGCCTGCTTCCTTGATTCCATTGCCACGCTGGGCCTGAACGGCGATGGCTGCGGCATCAATTATCATCTGGGTCTGTTCAAGCAGGTGTTTGATCACAACCTGCAGAAAGAAACGCCCAACCCCTGGTTGACCGAAAAGAGCTGGCTGACCCGTACCGATGTTTGCTATCCGGTCTCCTTCGGCGGCTTCGGTGTTATGGCCCGCATGTACGACCTGGATGTGGTGGGTTACAATAATCGCACTACCAAGCTGCACCTTTTTGATATCGACACTGTGGATGAAGGTATGGTGCATGACGGCATCAGCTTTGAAAAGTGGGATGTATGCCGCAACCTGACGCTGTTCCTCTATCCCGATGACAGTGATGAGCAGGGCCGTATGCTGCGCGTGTATCAGCAGTACTTTATGGTCAGCGCGGTGGCTCAGCTGATTGTGGATGAGGCCCTGCAGAAGGGCAGCACTCTGCATGACCTGCCCGATTATGCCGTTGTTCAGATCAACGATACGCATCCGTCCATGGTGATTCCCGAACTGATCCGCGTACTGGGCGAGCATGGCATCGGCTTCGACGAGGCGGTGGGCATTGTTTCCCGTATGTGTGCGTACACCAACCACACCATTCTGGCGGAAGCGCTGGAAAAGTGGCCGGTGCATTTCATTGAGCGCGTAGCGCCTCGCATCATGCCCATCATCTGGGATCTGGACAACCGTGTCAAACAGCGCGTCAACGATGAGAGTACCGGGATCATCCGCAACGGCCTTGTTCACATGGCGCATATGGATATCCATTACGGCTTCAGCGTGAACGGCGTAGCCCGTCTGCATACCGAAATTCTGAAGAAGACTGAACTGAACAATTTCTATCGTCTCTATCCTGAAAAGTTTACCAACAAGACAAACGGCATCACCTTCCGTCGCTGGCTGATGTCCTGCAATCCCGAACTGAGTGAACTGATCACCTCCCTGATCGGCGACAGCTGGAAGAAAAATGCTTACGAGCTGGAGAAGCTGGAAGCGTTTGCGCAGGATGAGGCTGTGCTGGAAAAGCTGCTTGAAGTCAAGCGCGTCAAAAAGCAGCAGCTGGCTGACTATCTGAAGGCTACACAGGGCATCGAGATCAACGCGGACTCTCTGTTTGATATCCAGACCAAGCGTCTGCATGAGTACAAGCGTCAGCAGCTGAATGCGCTGTATGTGATCGATAAGTATCTGCAGATCAAGGCGGGGTACAAGCCCGCTGTGCCTGTCACGGTGCTCTTCGGCGCCAAAGCTGCTCCGGCCTACGTAATTGCCAAGGATATTATTCACATGATCCTCTGCCTGCAGCAGGTCATTAACAACGATCCCGAGGTCAGCCCCTGGCTGAAGGTCGTCATGCCGGAAAACTATAATGTTTCCCTGGCAGAAAAGGTCATCCCGGCCTGCGACATTTCGGAACAGATTTCGCTTGCTTCCAAGGAAGCCAGCGGCACCGGCAACATGAAGTTCATGCTCAACGGCGCGGTCACCCTCGGTACGCTGGACGGCGCCAACGTGGAAATCGGCGAGCTGGTTGGGGAAGAGAATATTTACATCTTCGGCGATGAATCCGATATCGTCATTGCCCGCTACGCCAGAGGCGACTATAACGCCTACAGTTATTATTCCTCCAATGCCCGTCTGCGCTGCGCGGTGGACTTTATCATCAGCGACCGCATGATGGCTGTCGGCAATGCCGAGAACCTCAGAAGACTGCATCATGAGCTGACCACCAAGGACTGGTTCATGACCTTCCCCGATTTTGAAAGCTATCGCCAGGAGCGTGACCGTGCCTATACCGATTATACGGACCGTATGGCGTGGGCAGCCAAAATGCTGCGCAACATCAGCAACGCCGGTTACTTCTCCTCTGACCGTACCATTGCACAGTATAACAAGGATATCTGGAAACTGAATTGATTTTCAGCTGCGCAAGCCCCCGCCGGAAAGCGGGGGTTTTGTGTTGGAGGGAATGGTTCTTTGTTGACAAACAGGCTGTTTTGTGATGTAATAATAGAATGAAAATTGTATCGGAGGGATACTATGATCCGGGTTGAAGACTTTGTCAAAACGCTTGCTCTGACGCCCCTGAACCCGTCGAGGGATGATGAGTGGCCCATCGAAACTGCCGATCTGAATCGTGCTGGTCTGCAGCTGACCGGTCATTATGTATATTTTGCCAAAGAACGTCCGCAGGTCATCGGCAAGGCTGAGATGTCTTACCTTGATGAACTCGATCCCGAACTGCGTGCGAAACGCCTGGAAGAGTTTTTTTCCTATGATATTCCCTGCGTGATCATCTGCCGCGGTCTGACGCCCCCGCCCGAACTGGTGCCGCTCGCTGTCAAACACAATGTGCCGGTATATCGTACCGAAATGCCCACCAGTGTGTTCTTTACCAATGCCATGCTGTTTATGCGCCAGAGCCTGGCACCCCGTGCGACCATCCATGGTGTACTGATGGATGTGTACGGCGTGGGCGTGCTCATTACCGGCCGCAGCGGTGTTGGCAAGAGTGAAGCGGCTCTGGAATTGATCAAGCGCGGCCATCTGCTGGTAGCCGATGACTCGGTGGATATCAGCAAAGTGGCAGAGGATCGTCTGGAGGGCGAATCTCCCGAAATGATCCGTCACCTGATGGAGATCCGCGGCATCGGTATCATCGATATCAGAGCCATGTTCGGTATCGGTTCCGTACTCCATAAGAAGACCATCAATCTGGTGATCGATCTTGAAAAATGGGACGAGACCAAAACCTATGAGCGCTTCGGTGTGCGGGATGAATATCGCTACATCATGGATGTGGCTATTCCCAAGATCACACTGCCTGTCAAGCCCGGCCGCAACCTGGCCATTATCATCGAGGTGGCGGCACGCAACTTCAGCCTGAAGAAACTGGGATATTCCGCAGCGGAGGAGCTGGATCGCCGTACCAACGAAATGATGGCGCAGAAACTGGCTCAGCTGAGTAAATAAGGAGCAGATATATGTATTATATCGGTATCGACCTTGGCGGCACTCATATGGCTGCCGGCGTTGTGGATGAAAACGGACATATCTATGCCACGGCGGAGACCCCGACACAGGCGAAACGCCCCTATGCGGAGATCATCCGTGATATGGCCGCCACCGCCAAAGCGGCGATGGAAAAGGCCGGTGTTGCGGAAGAACAGATCGAATCCATCGGCATCGGTATTCCGGGCGTTGCCGATACGGACGGAAATGTCATTTTCTGCACCAATCTCGGCTGGCGTGATATTCCGCTGCGCAAAGAACTGCAGCAGTACATCCAAAAGCCTGTGTATATTGACAACGACGCCACTGTGGCCGGTTGGGCAGAGTACCAGGCCGGTGTCAGCCGCGGCACGAACAGCTCGGTGTTCCTGACACTGGGTACGGGCGTGGGTGCCGGCATTGTCATCAACGGACATATCTGGAGCGGCCGCCACGGTGTGGCTTCCGAGCTGGGGCATACCACCATCGTCAAGGACGGCGTGCAGTGCACCTGCGGCAAGAAGGGCTGCATGGAGCGCTATTGCTCCGCGACGGCCATCATCCGTATGGCGAAGGAAGCCTGTGCTGTGCAGCCCGAGAATGCCATGATGACGGCTTGCGGCGGAGATGCCGAAAAGATCAACGCCAAAGTGGTGTTTGACGCCGCGAAAGCCGGAGACCCTATTGCGGCAAATGTTTTTGAAGAGTATATTCAGTATCTGACCATCGCCGTGAATAACGTGGTCTCCTTCCTGGATCCCGATATCATTGTACTGGGCGGCGGCGTCAGCAAGGCGGGCGATTTCCTGCTGAATGCCCTGAAAGAAAACATGCCGCATTATCTGATGTATCCCACGCTGCCCATGCCGGAACTGGCGCTGGCTTCGCTCGGCAATGACGCCGGCATTGTCGGTGCAGCGCTGCTGGGCAGAGTTTAAGAAAGAAGGACATTTCCATGGGAAAGTATACATTGATCCATGATCTTTTCCGTTCCACCCCCGCGGACGGTGCGCGTGTGACCGTCGCCGGCTGGGTACGTACGGTACGCGACAGCAAGGCGTTTGCCTTTATCGAACTGAACGACGGCACTTTTTTCAAGAATCTGCAGATCGTGCTGGACGAGACGGTTCCCGGCTTCCGCGAGATGGTCAAGGTAACGCTGGGCAGCGCCA
>JAKSQG010000131.1 GCA_024404275.1 Clostridia bacterium
CACCGCGCTCAAAATGCTGGTGGCTTATCGCCGCATGGAGGAGAACCGGGTCACCGGTGAAAACGCGAATGATGCCCGCAGGCGCATCCGCGAATCCCTGGACATGGTCATTGAAGCGTTCAATAAGCAGCTTTCCCAGCTGTATGAGAACGATACGATGGATATCAACACCGATATTGATGTGATGCAAAAAATGCTCAAGCAGGATGGCCTGATTGATTCCGGCCTGAGAGTGAGAACGTCAACCGGAGAGGAGAAAAGAATATGAGTGAACAGAAAGTGCCTACCCTGAGCCTGTCCAGCGACGCCGCTGCCCAGCAGAAAATCGAAGAAACCATCAGCCAGCTGGAGGCCCCCGCCGCCCCCGAAGCCGATAACGCCGTCAAGGCTGCGCTGGATGAGACCTTCAGTGCCGAGGAAAAGCAGGAGATTGAGCGCTTTGCCGGCACCATCGATGTGACCAACCCCGACCACGTGATGCTGTACGGTGCCGACGCGCAGAAGAAGATCAGCGCGTTTTCCGATACTGTGCTGAACAACGTCAAGAATAAGGATACCGGCGAGGTCGGCGACATGCTGACCAAGCTGATCGTGGAACTGAAGGGCTTTGACGCCAGCCTCGAACGTCCCAAGGGACTGCGCGGCCTGTTCTTCAATGCCCGTGCGCAGCTGGCTGCCGTGCAGACCAAGTACGAGGCTGTTTCCACCAATGTGGAAACCATCTCCTCCGCGCTGCAGAGTCATCAGGTGCAGCTGCTCAAGGACGTGGCCATGTTCAACCGTCTGTACGAGATGAACCTGACCTATTTCCGCGAGCTGAGCATGTACATCGCCGCCGGCGAAATGCGTCTGCAGTCCATCCGTGAGAACGAACTGGCTACGCTGCTCAAGAAGGCCGCGGAGACCAACGATCCCATGGATGCGCAGGCTGCCAAGGATCTTGCTGATCAGTGCGACCGATTTGAGAAGAAGCTGTATGACCTGAAGCTGTCCCGCACGGTCTCTCTGCAGACCGCGCCGCAGATTCGTCTGCTGCAGAACAACAATGCCCTGCTGGTGGAGCGCATTCAGTCCACTTTGGTTAACACCCTGCCGCTGTGGAAGAACCAGATGGTGCTGTCCATCGGCATGCAGCACAGCCAGGAGGCTATGAAGGCCCAGCGCGCTGTGACCGATACCACCAATGAACTGCTCAAGCGCAACGCCGAAACCCTCAAGATGGGCACCCTCGAGACCGCCAAGGAAGCCGAGCGCGGCATCATCGATATCGAAACGCTGACCAAGACCAATCAGGATCTGATCGATACCATTACCGAAGTGCAGCGCATCCAGAAGGAAGGCCGCGAACAGCGCATGGCCGCCGAAAAGAAGCTGCAGGAAATGGAAAACGAGCTGAAGAAGAAGATTCTGGAGCACTGAGCCGGGAGGCACAGATAAATGGCAGAGAAGATCAAAAACGATCGGCTTTCCTCCGCTGTGTGCTTTGTGCTGATGCTGGTCATGGTGGCGGGCGCGCTGCTGAACGGTGCGGGCAAAGCCTACGCCCAGAAACGCACTGCAGTGGATCAGGCGTGGAAGGAGTGCGTTGCCTCTGTGCAGGAGCGCACCGAAACAGCCTATAATCTGCTGACGGTGGCGGGAAGATACCTCAGCCCCGAGGACGCGGATTATGCCAAAGTGGCGGAGGATCTGAAATCGCTGCAGAACGCGGAAAGCACAGGCTCCTGTGTTTCTGTGACAGTGTTCAAGGCGGATGCAACCGCGCTGCTTACAAAGCTTGCGGCGATGGAAAACGTGAAAAAAGACAGCCGTGACTCCATGTATGTGACGCAGATGCTGCCGCAGGCGGTGGAGCAGTGCTCCGGCATCGAGGCCATCAGTGCCTATAATACCGCTGCGGACAATTACAACAGCAGCCTGAACAGCTTCAGCGGTTTTCTGGCCGGGCTTGCCGGTGTGACCCGGGCCACGGTCTTTTCCGAAAATTGAGAGGATTTGAACAATGAAGCATCGACTGACGGCTTTGCTGCTGGCGATCATGCTGATTTTGAGCGTTGCTTGCGGCGCTTTTGCGGTCAGCTATCCGCAGCAGCGGGGAAATGTGAACGATGATGCCGCAGTGCTGTCCGGCAGTACAGTGGCGGATATCGGCTCGCTCAATACCAAGGTCAAAAACGCACTGGGCTTGAACTTTGTGGTGGTCACCCGCCATTTTCTGGGCGGTGCGGAGGCGCAGAGCTACTGCAGCGGCCTGTTCAGGGATTGGAATCTGGACAGCAATACCATACTGCTGCTGTTGGTGATCGGTGAAGAAAAATACGCCGTGACGACGGGCAGCAATGTCAAAAAATACATTTCGGATGAACAGATCAACAGCCTGCTTTCGTCCAAGCTTCGCGCTCTGTATATCGAAAAGCGTGATTACAGCGGAGCTGTCGGCAACTTTTTGCTGGCGCTGACCGCGCAGGCGGCGGCAACCTCCGGCAAGAAGATCGAGACCGGCGGTCTCTTTGGCACGACTGCGCATAGCACCGGTTCCTCCGGGGCGGACGCGTTCCTTGGCTGGACGGGCAACTGGGCGGAAGGTTTCTTCTCCAACAATTCGTATGATACCACTTCATATGGGGCCAATACCTCCCGTTAGGCAGCGGAGGATGACGACGGTCCCGGATTCTTCTCCGTGGTGATCTGGATCGCCGTGTTGTACTTTATCTTCAAAGGCAACCGGAGAAGAAGAGCGCGGAGACATTCAGCCGCCGAAGTAGTCGGAGCTGCCGCTGCAGGCGCTTTTGCAGCCAACCTGTTCCGCAATATCGGACGCCGCAGATAAACAGCATCAACTGCATACAGGGAGAGCATCATGTCAACAGAGGTCAAGGTCACCTATTTTCATCATTCCGGTTTCACCGTGGCTGTGGACAAAACGCTGCTGGTATTTGACTATTGGCGGGGAGAGGAAAAGCCGCTGCGTGAATCGGAATGTCTGAATGCAAAAGACCTTGCCGGGTTCGACAGGGTGCTTTTCTTTGTGTCCCATGAACACCCCGATCATTACGATCCCGTGATCTATGATTTTGAGAATCTGCCGGGGGTAAGCTATATCATCGCTGATGATATGCCCAAAGAAGCCAAAGGTATCCGCATGGCAGAGGGAAACCGCAAAAAATTCGGCGAAGTCATTGTCACAGCCTTTGGATCGACCGATCCCGGTGTATCCTGGTATGTAGAGATCGGCGGCGTGCATATCTTCCACGCGGGTGATCTGAACCTGTGGCATTGGCGCGAGGAAAGCAGCGCCAGGGAGATATTGTATGCCGAGGAAGCGTTCTACAGAAAGGTGGAAGCCATTGCCGGTCTGCCCATCGATCTGTGCATGTTCCCGCTTGATCCTCGCATGCGCCGCATGTACGAAGCCGGCGCCAATCACTTTATCATGACCTGCAAGCCCCGTATTTTTATTCCCATGCACTGGCAAGGTCGGGCGGAGATCGCCAATGACTTTGCGCGCCGCTGCCGTACCAAGTTTACCACCGGTATTGCGCTGACGCAGCCGAGGGAATACGCTGAGATCAGTTACGGCGACACGGCTATTACGGTGAACCTGTGCCTGGCAGGTACGGGGGATGAAGTGCCTGTCCGTCGCCGTGCGGATGAGAAGAAAACGCCGGTCAATCCGCTGCCGCAGGACGATCCTTTTGCCGGCTCCGACCTGCCGGTGGACCGCATCGCGGAGGAAATGCAGCGTGAGAAAAAATGAGTTGCTGACCCTTCGCGTGGAAAGCTTCGGCGCGGAAGGGGAAGGCGTGGCGCATGACAACGGTATGGCGGTCTTTATTCCCCGTGCCTTGCCCGGAGAACTGGTGGAAACGCGCATCGTCAAGGCCGAGAAGCGTTTTGCCTTCGGCCGTGTGGAACGCATCATGGAGGCTTCTTCCGAGCGGAGGACGCCGCCCTGTCCCTACGCGGTGACCTGCGGCGGCTGCAGCCTGCAGCACATGAGCTACGAGTCACAGCTGGAGTTCAAACGCGGTCAGGTGCGCGATTGCTTCCGCCATATTGCCGGGCTTGAGGTGGATGTGCCGCCGGTGCTGGGCATGGAGGAGCCGTATCATTATCGCAACAAGATTTCCCTTCCTGTGGGAGGAAGCGCGGGGCAGCCGCTTATCGGCTATTATGCGCCCCGCAGCCATCGCATCACCGATATCCAAAGCTGTCTGATTGCAAAAGAGCCGTCTGATACGCTGGTACGTGTGTGTCGGGAATGGATGATCCGTTATGGCATTGAGCCCTATCACGAAGAAAACCACAGCGGTTTGATCCG
>JAKSQG010000132.1 GCA_024404275.1 Clostridia bacterium
GATGTACACGCCGGTCTGCCCAGGTACATGTGGCTCAAGGAGCACGAGCCCGAGGCCTAGGCCCGCGCGTGGAAGGTTGTCAACATCAAAGACTATCTGTACGGTCATTTTACAGGCCGTCACGGCTGCACCGATCGCTCGGACGCCGGGCTGTGCAACTGTCTGGATCTGTCCACCGGCGACTGGGCGTGGGAGATTCTGCGCACGTTGGGCGTTGATACCGATAAAATGCCTACGCTGCTGGCTTCCACCGACGTCAGCGGCACGCTGCTGCCCGAATTTGCCTCGCAGATGAACCTGCCCGCGGGTCTGCCCGTAGCGGTCGGCGGCGGCGACGGTGCCTGTGCAGCCCACGGCGCGCGCCGTCATGTGGCGGGTGACGCCTACATGAACATCGGCTCCTCCGCCTGGGTCAGCGCCATGAGCCCTGTGCCCGTGCTGGACAAGGAGGCAAGGCTGTTCAACTATCACGATATGGACGGTGTCAACTTCAACGTTTGCGGCACCGTGCAGTGCGGCTCCGCGGCCTCCAACTGGGCTATTGAAAACCTCATTTACCCCGGCACCCGTGTGCAGGACTGCGATTTTGCCGCGCTGGAAGCGTTGGCACGCACCGCCCCCGCGGGCGCGGACGGCGTCATGTTCCTGCCCACGCTGATGGGCGAGCGCACCCCTTGGTGGACCGCCCGCTGCAGCGGCACGCTGATCGGTTTTTCGCAGTTCCATGAGCCGAGGCACATTGCCCGCGCCGTTTATGAAGGCGTTATGCAGGCACTGAATCTGTGCGGCGATATCCTGCGGGAAAACGGCGTCCCCATCTCTGCCCTGACGCTTATTGGCGGCGGCGCCAAATCGGTGCTGTGGGGAGAGCTGGCTGCCTCCATGTTCGGCGCCGAAGTACGCATCCACGCCACGCCGCACGAAGCCACCGCGCTGGGCACCGCCATGGCCGCCGGCATGGGCATTGGCTGGTATCAAAGCTGGGCCGAGGCATCGGAATGCATCCATGTGCGCAAGGTCTATACACCAAACGCAAAGGACAATGCCCTGTATCAAAAGCATCTTGCGGTCTACCGCACGCTGTACCCGCAAATGAAGGGTGCCTACGAAGCGCTGTACCGTTTTCAGCAGGAGCTGAACCCCAACTGATATCATTTTTAGGAGGAAAAAAGCTATGGGAAAGGCAAAGCATCTGATTGTCATCTCCGAAGACGCCATGGTCTATGAGGATCTGGAAACCCTCCGCACGCTGCCGGCTTTCGGCTCCATCTGGGACAAGATCGCCATGGTCAAGCGCGTCCGTTCCGTGTACCCCACCATCACCTACCCCAACCACACCGCCATGCGCACCGGCTGCTATTGCGGCAAGCACGGCGTGATCAACAATGAGCAGACCATTCTGGGCGAAGTGAGCAGCAACTGGGAATTCTTCAACAGCTCCGTCAAGGTGGAAGACATCTTTGACGCCGCCAAGAAGGCCGGCTACACCACCGCCGGTGTGTTCTGGCCTGTGACCGGCAACCACAAGAGCATCGACTATCTGGTGGATGAATACTGGCCGCAGAACCCCGAGCAGACCACCGAGGAATGCTTTGCCGAGTCCGGCTCCTCCCCCGAAGTGATTGAAAAGATCATCAAGCCCAACAAGCACTTTGTGGAAGGCCGTCACCGCAAGCACCCCTGGGCCGATCAGTTTGTGTTCGGCTGCGCCTGCGACATCATCCGTGAGTTCAAGCCCAACCTTTTGATGATCCACCCCGCCAACGTGGATGGCTACCGTCATCAGACCGGTGTGTACTCCGCCAAGGTGACCCACGGTCTGCATGAGTGCGACCTGTGGCTGAGCGATATCCTCAAGGCCGTCAAGGATGCCGGTCTGGAGGATGATACCAACATCTTTGTCATCAGCGACCATGGTCAGATCAACATCACCCGCAGCATTTCCATCAATGCCGTGTTTGCCGATCGCGGTCTGATCAATGTGGACAAAGACGGCAACATCGTCGATTACACCGCCATGATCAAGTCCACCGGCGCTTCCGCGCAGGTGTACCTCAAGAATCCCGACTGCAAAGAGGATTATGACAAGACGCTGGCGGTGCTGAACTCCCTGGTGGAAGACGGCGTGTACGGTATCTCCCGCGTGTACACGGCGGAGGAAGCGCGTGAAGAAGAAGGCCTGTACGGCAAGTTCTCCTTTGTCATTGAGACGGATGGCTACACCTCCTTCACCAATGACTGGCGCCGCCCCTATGTGCGCCCCATCGATCCCTCCGACTACAAGTTCGGTCACGGCACGCACGGCCACATGCCCGATCTGGGACCGCAGCCCACGCTGATCGCCTTTGGTCCCGATATCAAGGTGGGCGCTGTGGTGGAACGCCGTCCCATTGTGGATGAAGCCCCCACCTATGCCAAGATCCTCGGTGTGGAGATGCCCGACGCCGACGGCAAGGCCATCGACGAGATCCTGTTGTAAGGACGAGGACGGAAAACGGGGGTTCTTGGAAACCACGCTTTTTGTGCCAAAAAGCATGGTTTCCAAACCTTCCGAGAAAAAGCAGTTTGGTATGGTATCATTGCACCCTTCCCCGGTGAAGGGAAATGAGTATAACACGATCTGCTTTTTTCACACATGGCCCTGCATGGCCTTGTATGGCCCTGATATCAAAACACCCTTGCTATGATAAAATCATCTTCATCACAGCAAGGGTGTTATTTCGTTAATAAACTTGCCCTTTCCCGGAAGGGGTGCAGGGGGAACCGTGCTTTCCGGCACCGGAAAGGGCGGTTCCCCCTGCAAAAAATCGTTATCGTTTCTTCGGCGTGTACAGCACGGGCTCGGCGGAGTCGTCGTATTCCTCCTCTGGGTCCTCACCACGGGCGACCATGGCAATGGCTTTGCGCGCAATATCGCTGCTGTAACCGTGGCGCGCCAGCATGGCCAGCGTACGGTTGTAGAAGGCACGGTCTACCGCGCCGTGAGTGCGCCCCAGATACTTACCCACCAGCTTGGCGGCATCCTATAGCTGCTCCTCATCGGTAATGACGGATAGCGCCTCCTCGGTATCCTCCCGGCTGACACCGCGGCGGGTCAGCTCCTGCCGCAAACGCTGCCGCCCCTGACGGTGTGCACGTGAGCGCGTCCACACTTCGGCATAGCGGGCATCGTTGACCAGATTCAGGTCGACCAGCTTCTGCAATACGCCCTCCACGACCGCTTCGGGATAACCCACGCCTTCCAGCCGTTCCCGCAGCTCCTTTTCGGTGCGGTCAGCCACGGAAAGCAGGCGCACCGCCGCATCCATGGCGTGACTCGGACCACGCTGCAGAATGAACGCCTTGTACAGCATCGGCTCAATGGTCTCGCCTTCGCGCACCTTACGCTCCCGGTACAAAGAAGCCGGCACACGCAGCGTTTCGCCGTCCGACAGGCACAGCAGCACGCAGCCCCGCCCTTTTTTGATCTCCAGCACGGTTTCAGACATTTTGGAATACCTTTCTCATCACAGCCTTGTTGATATCGGACAGCACGCCTTCCCGCGCTTCGCTGGCACCTGCGGTCAGCAGTACCGCGCCGCGGCGGCTGACGGGATCGTAGAACAGCCCGTGCATTGCCCCATACGCCAGCCCCTGATGCCCATAAATGGGCTTATCGCACAGCACGCCGGGACGTACGATAAAGGTGCCGATGCCCTCGCTCAAGTCCTTGTCACGAGCGCCAAAGGCAATCACCTTGCGGCGCATGGGCGCATAGCGTTCCCGCGTCAGCTCAATGCCAAGGCGGGCCAGCTGCTGCGCGCTGATGTACAGGTTGCCCTGTGACAGCAGATAGTGCATTTCGGGATCGGGTTTTCCATCGGGCAAGGGACGCTCATGGCGGCTGCGGCTATCCAGCGAAGGCACGGAGGTGCGCTTCATCACACGGAAAGCATCCGCCAGCGGGGTCGACAGCGTTTGCGGATAAAACGACGCAATGATATTGTGCGGCTTGAACAGCGTTTCCTGCATCAATGTTTCAAAGCTCTTGCCCATCATGCCTTCCAGCACGCAGGCGACAATGCCCGCACCGAGGTTGGAATACTCAAAGCCATCGGGCTTTGCGGCAAAACAATCACCCTTCATCAGCTCGGAAAGCGGCACAGGCTTCATGCAGGCCGCCGCATACGCGCTGCCATCGTGAATACCCGCGGTGTGGCTCATCAGGCGGCGCAGCGTCACAGGCTGATCAGGCGCGGCAGGATGG
>JAKSQG010000133.1 GCA_024404275.1 Clostridia bacterium
GGTTCAATCTGTCGGACGAAGGTGTGGAGGACGCCATCTACGATAGCTATGCCATTTCTGATCTCTATCGTTGTTCATCATATCATCTGCGGCCTGGTCGAATGGCTTTATGTCAGGCTCGGCAGAACGGATGAGGCTCGGACTGTTGCGTTGGAATTCCAGAAGAAAACGATCGCTACCATGTTTGTTGGTTATCTGGGCCTGGCCGTGTTCCTGGTCACGCTGTTCATCATGGTCGTGACAGGGAGAACCAGCCTGCCGCAGTGGGCATGCATCGTCAACACGCTGCCGCTCATGGCCGTGCTGGCACTGACAAAGTTCCCGGCCAAGGGAAATATCGCCGGCGCGGTGATGTATCTGGGGCTGCTTATGTTGATCTGATGAAACGAAACGTGCTTGCTACACTATATTAAGTTCAGTAATATATCATCTTTCTGCCTACGAACCAAGAAACGACATTTCTTCAGCAAACGTTTTTCATCTGTTTTTGAAAAGCTGCATAAAGAATGCAATCTCTTCTGGCTTGCATATTCAGTAGTTCGTCAGGTTCTCTCGCATACTGCTGTAAACCCCCTGCTGGATTGCTGTCACGATGATTTGCAGCATCTCGCTTTCAGTCGCGCTGAATTGCTGTTCATGCCACCAGAGGATGGTCGTCAGGATATTTCCGCTGATCAGTCGCGCATAACAGGAAGCCAGGCTGCGGCGGGTAGACGAAATGGAAAAACGCTTTTCCATCTGCTCCAACAGCCGTTCACTGTAAATCCGATGCATACCGCTTGCCAAATCCACGGGAAGATCGTGTCCGCGTAAAACCATGAGCATATGGCGGTTCTTTTCAAAATATCGCAGCAGCGGGAGAAAAGCCTCACGGGCAGTCTCTTCGTTCAGTACAGGCAAGGCAATAAAATCCAGACGCAGCGCATTCTGAAACTCGTCGAGCTGTTCCTGGCAAATTTTCCGGATCAGATCGTACTTATCCTCATAATTTCTGTAAAAGGTGGAACGGTTGATCCGGCAGGCCAGAATCAGCTGATTGACCGTGATCTTTTCAAAGGGCACAGTTTCCAGCAGTCGGATCATCTGGGTCTGGATGGTTTCCCTCGTTTTGACCACCCGTAGGTCTATGGACATATTTATCGCCTCCCTTCTCAGTATAATCCGATCCGCACCCGATTTCAAGAAGTCACGTGACAAATATGCAATATTTGTTGCATAAGCAATAGATATTGCAAAGCTATTGCTTGAACGCCTCCTATCTTCAATTTATACTATGAATATCGATAATGATCAGGGAGGCTTCTCAATGAAAAACCAGTACTATCCCAAGCTGTTTGAAAAAGGCCGTCTGGGCAACGTAGTAATCAAGAACCGCATCGTGCGCAACTCCATGGGCACTTACCTTGGCAATCCGGATGGCTCTGTAAGCGACCGTCAGATCAAGGCCTATACCGAAGCCGCAGAGGGCGGCGCGGGCCTGATTTTCATGGATAACGTCGTGCCTGTTCCCATGACCTCCTGCGGCCTGACCGCCCATTCCGACGAGTACGTGGCCGGTCTGTCCCTGTTGGCGGAGGCCGTTAAGGAGCATGGCGCGGTGCCCGGCATGCAGATCGCCCATCCCGGCCGTGACGCCGCTTTTGTGGGCAGCGCGGATGTGATCGGCGCTTCCCCCATCACCTTTGAGCCCTGGTATCAGATGGGCGCGCGGCTGCCCCGTTCCCTGAGCATTGAAGAGATCCACGAGTTGGTGGCTGCCTTTGGCCGCTGCGCCGCGCGATGCAAGGATGCCGGTTTTGAAGTGCTGGAGATCCACGGTGCCGCCGGCTGCGTTCCCACCAACTTCCTGTCTCCACACGACAACAAGCGTACCGATATGTACGGCGGCAGCCTGCAAAACCGCATGCGCCTGCTGCTAGAGATCGTGCGCGCCATGAAGCAGGCCTGCGGCCCCGATTTTCCCATCGGCGTCAAACTGAGCACAGAGGACTGGGAGCCCGAAGGCATTCGCATTGAGGAAACCATCGAGGTGGCCAAGGCGCTGGAGCGCGAGGGCGTATCTCACCTGAACCTGATGGGCGGCACCCATGCCACCGCCGCCATGGAATTCGTGCTGCCCAACTGCTTCAACGCCGCGCTGACCAAACAGATCAAGGATGCGGTACACATTCCTGTGTTCGTCGGCCACAACATTTTCTCTCCCGACGAAGCGGAAAAGCTGCTGGAAGAGGGCTGCGGCGATTTCGTTGCCCTGGGTCGCTCCCAGCTGGCCGACCCTGCCTGGGCCCGCAAGGCCAAGGAAGGCCGGGCGGAGGACATCACCCCCTGCATCAACTGCATGATTGGCTGCATCGACAAGGGTATGCTGGGCCATCATGTGATCCACTGCACCGTCAACCCCACGCTGTACAAGTATGAATGCCCGCCCATCGTGCCCGCTGAAACCGTCAAGAATGTGGCTGTTGTGGGCGGCGGCCCCGCAGGCTGCGAAGCGGCGCTTACGGCCGCGAAGCGCGGTCACAAGGTCACCCTGTTTGAGCAGCGGGAAATCGGCGGCGCAATGATCGAAGCCTCCGCACCCGAACACAAGGCCAATATCCGTCGCCTGATCGAGTATTATAAGCGGCAGATCGAAAAGCAGGAAAACATCACGCTGAAGCATGAAGCCGCGGACTTCGATACCCTGAAAAACGGCTTTGACGCCGTGATCGTCGCCGTGGGCGGCAAAGCCCGCGTGCTGAACGTGCCCGGCATCGACCGTGCGCAGGTCATTTCCGCCATGGATTATCTGGGCGGCAAAAAGCAGGTGCCCGGCCAGAAAGTGGCTGTGATCGGCGGCGGCATCACCGGCGCGGAGACTGCCCTGGAGCTGCACGAATCCGGCAAGGAAGTGACCGTGGTGGAAATGGCGGATGCCTTCCTGGCCAACCCGGCTTCCTCCTGCCAGGCGTACAGCATCAAGATCGCGGAAGCGGGGATCCGTGTGCTGACCGGCAAACGCCTGGAAGCGGTCAACGATAGCACCATCACCCTGATCGACCGCTGGGGCAACACTACCGAATTGGCAGCCGACGCAGTGGTCACTGCCGCAGGCTTCACGGCCCAGCATCAGCTGGCGGAACAGCTGGATGAAGCCAATATCGAGGTGTACAACGTGGGCGACAGCAACCGCGTGCGTCAGATCTATGACGCCGTTCACGAAGGCTTTGTCGCCGGACGGCTGGTTTAACAGATACAAAAAAAGGGCCAGCGGATCGCAAACCTCCGCTGGTTTTTTTACAATTCTGCATTATCATAGGCTGAATGTTGCTTTATCCCGCGCACGAGATCGGTTGATTATTGTTGGCAACATTGAATATGAAAAGATGCAAGCTGCAGTGAAGCTGCTGGCCGAGCTTGGCAAAGGTGTTGAGTCTATCCGTAACGAAGGCACGCTGTCTGTGGATGAGACTTTTGCCGAGCTGGAGGATATATGATGCTTACATCAAGCTGAAGACGAGCCTTCTGAGATCCTTGGCATAAGGAGGCTTCAGTACTGACATTAAATAACCACCCGCACAATGATTCTACAAGTTGCTAAATAAGCAGATCATGTGCGGGCGGTGTTTTTGCATTATGCGGAAAAGCGTTTGCATTCAGAAGGTCAAGAATAACAAGCTATTATAGCGTTTCATAGAATACTGTTTTCTTGCTAAAAACGAATTCATCTGCCGTTATACGAAGTCCTTCACTTAACTAGCGTGAAGGGTCTATCGCATCCCGATATATAAATCTCTATAACCTCTGTGTGTTTTGCTGATAGGTGAACACATAAAACTCCTCCGGGCCTGTGTCTGATCAACAGTGTTTCTCGGAGGAGCCTCTCCACAAGATGCGGAGGTAAAGGGAGGAAGGAAGACCACAATCTATATCAAATCGCTTTCGCGATGCTTGAATGATATCGCAGATCCATGAACGCAGATTGAAGTACACATGAATAGAACATGAATACTACAGACCATAAGACAGACAAAGAATGGTATCGTGAAATAAAGCATCATTTCTGGCTTTAATAAGTCATGAGAAGCCGGAAGTCTTCCATGCTTGGGATGCTTAATGCCTTTACATTAGTTACGCCATACAGCTTTTTGATTGTATACCTGTCTTGATGCCATA
>JAKSQG010000134.1 GCA_024404275.1 Clostridia bacterium
CGGCGCAGCTGACGGTCGGACAAGGGCAGGTCGGTGGCAAGGATCATGATGCAGCTGCCTTTATCGGGCTTGCTTTCACGCAGACGTTCACTGATGCCGCGGCCGACATTGACGCCGTCCAAAGTGAGGTCCTTCATGCGGCCATGGTTGCTTTGGCACAACAGGCCGATCGTATAGGTCTTTCCGTCGAGAATGATCTGACGGCTGGCGGAACCGACGCCGCCCTTGAGCCCGTGGCAGGTGGTACCGCGTCCGCAGCCGACAGCGCCTTCTTCAAAATCGGTACGTGCATCGCGGATGGCGGCAAATACATGCTCCGCGTGTACGGGACGGTCGGCAATGGTGCTGAGCGAAGCATCGTTGCATTCACAAACCACGGGGTTGACGGAACGCAGCGCAATGCCGTCCTTTTCGCAGAGCTGAAGCATATACTGCACCATGGCATCATGCACAAGACCGACATTCAGGGTATTGGTCAGGGCGATGGGGGTCTCAAGTGAACCCAGCTCTTCAATCTGCATCAGCCCCGCGGTTTTGCCAAAGCCGTTCAGCACAAACGCGGCGCAAGGAAGCTTGCGGGGAAAGGGATTATCGGGGCAGGGCATTACGACTGTCACGCCTGTGTTGTATTTCTCGTCGGCGATGGTGCAGTGACCGACCGTTACGCCGGGAACATCGCTGATGCGGTTGAGGGGGCCGGGCGTCATCTCGCCGGGGGCAAAGCCCAGATCGCGGATTCTCATGTGATCTCCTTTCAGCCCAGGAAGGCGGAGCCGGTAATGGCTTCCACCAGCACCTTGACAAACAGCAGGGTAATGACGGACAGCACGATGATGCGTACCAGCTTGGTACCGTTTTTCATGGCAGCACCGGCGCCGACATAATGCCCGGCGATACTGAACACCGCCGCTGCACAACCGAGCGGTAGGTTGACGCGGCCGCTGAGCAGGAACACAAACAGCGCGGAAAGGTTGGAAGCCAGATTGGCCAGTTTGGTGTTGCCGGCGGCCTTCAATACAGGCAGACTGCACACACCGGTGTAGACCAGCAGCTGGAAGGTGCCGGTGCCAGGGCCGTAAAAGCCGTCGTAGAGACCAATGGTCAGGGAAGCGACAATAACGGCAAGGATTTGCTTCTTGCGGGAAATGACCTTATCCGGGTTGGGCTCCAGATTTTTGTGCAGCAGCACATACAGGGCGATGATGGGCAGCATGACAAGCAGCATGATTTTGAACACTTCATCGCTGACGATGAGTGCAAGACGGGAGCCGAGCTGCGCACCGAGGATAGCCAGCGGAATGCTGTAAACGGCCAGCCCCCAATCGGCATGCCCGTGCTTGCAGTAGCGGGCTGTGGAGACAGCAGTGCCGATGGAGGAAGAAAACTTGTTGGTGGCGACGGCGGCATGGGCAGGCAGCCCGGCAAACAGGTAAGCGGGCAGGGAGATCAGTCCGCCGCCCCCGCCGATGGCATCCACAAAGCCTGCCAGAAAAACAAGGGGGCAGACAATCAGATAACTTGTCAGCATAAAACAAGAGCCCTTTCTTTATATCGTTGCGGGATTATTGTATGCGAAAGCAGCAGCAGAATCAAGTGCGGGGCAAAACTTTTTGCGGCTTGTCCGGCCGTATTCGCCAAAGACTTGACAGAAAGCACAGCGCGTGATACATTCAGCATGAATCAAACTGTAACAGCAATGAAAGGAAACAGCATAACATGGAACAATTGCAGGAGCGCGGCGGGATGGACTCCCGCTGGATGTGGAACCTGAATGATATACTGGAGGGCACTGAAGCCTTTGATGCACTTCTGGCGGAGACGGAAAAGAAAATTGTCGCCATGAACGCACTGGAGGGAAAAGTCAGCGAGGATCCCCGTGCTGCGGTGAAACTGAATTTTGAAATTGCCCACTGCACTGAAAAACTGTATGTGTATGCGAAAATGCAGCTGGATCAGGACGGCGGCAACGCCGAGGCGCAGACGCTGCTGGCCAAGGCGCAGGCGGTCTCCGCCAAAGCCATGAGCGCAGGGTCCTTCCTCAAGCCCGAACTGCTGGCGATGGATGAAAAGACGCTGTCCGAAATGCGCGATGACCCCGCCTTTAATGAATACAGCTGCTATATGGATGATGTGCTGCGGGATAAGCCGCATACCCTGCCTGCTGAACAGGAAAAGCTGATGGCGATGGCGGCGGACTGTGCCGGAGCGTCTTCTGAGATTTTCTCCATGCTGAGCGATGTGGATATGGTGATGCCCGAGGTGACGGATGATGAGGGCAAAAAGGTGCGGCTGAGCCATGCACTGTACGGCAGCCTGATCCGCAGCCGCAACCGTGAGGTGCGCAAGGAAGCCTGGGAAGGCATGATGAATGCCTATGCAGCGTACCGTCAGACCATCGCGGCGGCTTACCGTTATTCGGTCAAAAACGATGCGTTCTTTGCCCGGGCCCGCCGCTTTGATTCCGCGAGGGAGGCTTCTTTGTTCGGGGAGCAGATCCCTGTGAAGGTGTATGACAGCCTCATTGAGAGCGTACACAGCATGATCCCCGCACTGAATGATTATCTTGCACTGCGCAAAAAGACGCTGGGTGTGGATGAACTGCACATGTACGACCTGTATGTGCCGATGGCGGATGGCTTCGACATGAAGATGAGCTATCCCGAGGCCTTTGAGCTGGTCAAGAAGGGCCTGAAGCCGCTGGGTGAGCACTATGCAAAGCTGCTGGACGAGGCGTATGCAGATGGCTGGATCGATGTTTATGAAAACAAGGGCAAGCATTCGGGCGCTTACTCCTGGGGCGTATACGGTGTGCATCCCTATGTGCTGCTCAACTTTACCGGCGATCTCAGCGGCGCCATGACGCTGGCGCATGAGCTGGGACATGCCATGCACAGCTGGCACAGCGACCATGCGCTGCCTTTTGCCAAAGCGGGCTATTCACTGTTTGTGGCAGAGGTGGCCTCCACCTGCAATGAGATGCTGCTGATGCGTTCGCTCCTCAAGGAATATGAGAACAACCGGGAGGCTTCGGTCTACCTGATGAATCAGCTGCTGGAAGAATTCCGCGGCACCGTTTATCGTCAGACCATGTTTGCCGAGTTTGAACGTGAGAGCCACCGTATGGAGGAAGCCGGTGAACCGCTGACAGCGGAAAGCCTGAGCACTATGAACGAAAAGCTCGATCAGCTGTATTATGGCGGCGTCTGCAAGGTGGATGAAGCGGTGCGTTGGGAGTGGATGCGCATTCCGCATTATTACAATGCCTTCTATGTATATAAATATGCGACGGGTTTCTCCGCGGCGGTCTACATTGCCAACCGCATCATGACCGAGGGGCAGAAAGCCGTGGATGACTACATGAAGTTCCTGAGTGCGGGTGGTTCGATGCCGCCGCTGGACGCGCTGCGTCTGGCGGGCGTGGATATGGAAGACCCGGCAACGGTGCAGGATGCCCTCAAAGTGTTTGCTGATACCGTGCGGGAACTGACGGAGAAACTGGCATGAACGAGATGGAAGGACTGGACAAAGCAGAAGCCGCGGCGTATATTGTAAAGCATCTGGAATGGAAACGCTGCCCCAAGCTGAAGGAGCAGGCAGCCTTTCTGGTTCCGGCGCTGGTGGAGGGGCAAGTGGGTTATCTGCATGCCTGCGGTGCACTGGATGAGGCGGGAAATACGGGTGACGGTGAATATGATGAGGATGAGGCGGTAGAGTTTATTCTGAACCGACTGACCGAAGCCTTTCAGCCCGAAGATGACACCGCTGTGCTGTACTGCGCGTTGATCGACGCTTTTCTGCCTGCCTTTGATGATTATCTTGTAACTGTGGGGCTGCTTGAATGGTAAGCACCGGAAAGGAACCTATGCAGTATCCGATTCCCAGACATCTTCTTCCGTTTCTGCAGCCCGAAAAGGAGCTGTGCAGCGAAACACAGGCGGTGGGCGCCGTGCGCTGCAAATGCGGCGGGCTGCTGTTTACCCCCTATGTGAATGACGCCGGTACCATCGCAGCGGCACGCTGCGGCAGCTGCGGCGGCAAGATCATGCTCTTCCATGCGGGCAAGCATGGGTGGGATGCTTTTGTAGCCAAGGCTGCCGACCTGTATGAG
>JAKSQG010000135.1 GCA_024404275.1 Clostridia bacterium
ACCATCTGGCCGCCGCGGCCGGGCTTGATCTCCACATTGTGGATCAGGGTACCAACGGGAATGTTGGCGATGGGCAGCGCGTTGCCGGGCTTGATGTCGGCGGTGGCGCTGGCCACAACGGTGTCGCCTACCTTCAGGTCCAGAGGAGCCAGAATGTAGCGCTTTTCGCCGTCGGCGTAGGTGAGCAGAGCGATGAAGGCGGAACGGTTGGGATCGTACTCAATGGCAGTCACCTTGGCCGGGATTTCCTTCTTGTCGCGCTTGAAGTCGATGATGCGGTACTTGACCTTGTTGCCGCCGCCCTGATGGCGAACGGTGATCTTGCCCTGCGCGTTGCGGCCGGCATGCTTCGGAAGATATTCCGTCAGGCTCTTTTCGGGAGTCTTCTTGGTGATCTCTTCGTAAGTCAGCACAGACATGAAGCGGCGGGCGGACGAAGTGGGCTTATATACACGAATGGCCATTTCTTTTTTCCTCCCTCTTAGTTCATGCCCTCGAAGAACGCGATGGGCTTGGATTCATCGGCCAGCTTTACGTAGGCCTTCTTGACCTCGGCGGTGCGGCCTTCGTGGTTGCCCTGGCGCTTCATCTTGCCCAGAGTACGCACGGTGTTGACCTTTTCCACCTTGATGCCTTCAAACACGGCTTCCAGAGCCTGCTTGATCTCCGTCTTGTTGGCGCCGATGGCCACCTCGAAGACGTAGCGCTTTTCTTCGATGCCGTCGTAGCCCTTTTCGGTCAGGACGGGGCGAAGGATAACGTCATGCGGATTCTTCATTAGGCGTACACCTCCTGAATGTTCTCCATCGCAGCGCGGGTAACGATCAGCTTGTCGGCGCGCAGGATGTTGTACACATTGAGAGTGTTGACGTAGCAGTCATCCAGGTTGGGCAGGTTCTTCACGGCACGGATGATGGACTCATCGCGGCCTTCCAGCACCAGCAGGGAGGTCTTCTCGACGCCCAGATCCTTGAGCATCTTGGCGGCCAGCTTGGTCTTCACTTCTTCAAACTTGATCTGATCCACCACCAGGATGGAGGCGCTGTTGAACTTTTCGGTCAGGGCGCTCTTCATGGCCAGACGGCGAACCTTCTTGGGCACGTTGATCACGTAGTCACGGGGCTGGGGCGCGAACACGACACCGCCGTGGGCGAACTGCGGAGCGCGGTTGCCATGATGGCGAGCGTTACCGGTGCCCTTCTGGCGATAGATCTTACGGCCACCGCCGCGAACCATGCCGCGGGTTTTAGCACTCTGGGTGCCCTGACGCATGGCGGCAAGGATGGAGCGGACGACCAGATGCATGGCAGCGGTGTTGGGCTCAACAGCGAAGATTTCGTCCTTCAGCTGCATTTCGCCAACGTTCTTGCCCTGCATATTCAGCACTTGAATATTCGGCATTTTCGTTGTCCTCCTTCATCAGGCCTTCACGGTATTGCGCACGAGCAGCAAACCGCCGTTGGGGCCGGGCACCGCGCCGCGCACGAGCAGCAGGCTGCGCTCAGCATCCACCTTGACAACAGTCAGGTTCTGGATGGTGGTGCGCTCCACGCCGTAGTGACCGGGCATGTGCTTGTTCTTGAACACGCGGCTGGGGTCGGAGTTAGCGCTCATGGAGCCGACGCCGCGATGATACTTGGAACCGTGGGCCATGGGGCCGGTGTGCTGACCCCAGCGGTAGATGGCGCCGGCGAAGCCGTGGCCCTTGCTGGTACCGGTCACATCGATCTTGTCGCCCTCGGCGAACACGTCAGCCTTGACGACCTGACCCACTTCGTAGGAAGCGGAATCGTCCAGGCGGAACTCGCGCAGGTAATGGGTGGCAGCCACACCGGCCTTCTTGAAGTGGCCGGCTTCGGGCTTGTTGACCAGCTTCTCGGCGCGCTTTTCGGTGTACTCTTCGAAACCGAACTGCACGGCCTCGTAGCCGTCCTTTTCAATGGTCTTCTTCTGTACAACGGTGCAGGGGCCCGCCTGAATGACAGTGACGGGAACCAGGCTTCCGTCGGGCATGAAAATCTGAGTCATGCCGAGCTTTTTGCCCAGAATCGCTTTCTTCATTTTGTTGTCCTCCTGCCTCACAGCTTGATTTCGATTTCGACACCGGCGGGAAGGTCAAGCTTCTGCATGGCATCGATGGTACGCTGGGTAGGATTGTGAATGTCGATCAGGCGCTTGTGGGTGCGGCGTTCGAACTGTTCACGGCTGTCCTTGTACTTGTGGGTAGCGCGCAGGATGGTGACGATTTCCTTCTCCGTGGGGAGCGGGATGGGGCCGGACACCTGGGCGCCGGTGCGCTTGGCGGTTTCGACGATCCTCTCGGCGCTGCGGTCGATCAGATTGTGCTCATACGCCTTGAGCTTGATGCGGATCTTCTGGTTGGCCATCTTTTTTCCTCCTAATTATTGTCTGTGACGGTCACAGTGGGTCAAAGGCGGGAGTTTTGTACGGGGCACCTGCCGCGCAGTTCGTCAGGAACCCTTGGCACAAACCCTTTGACTGCCTCCCTGTGCGCAGGGCTGTGAAGCCGTTGGCCCGCTCTCGGCGGGCGGGTCCACTGCAATTACCCGCCAAGGCCGGGCGGCAACTTGCAGTATCATCCCCATTACGCACAACAATATCATTATAGCATAAATACGGGATATTTCAAGGGGTTTTGAGAATTTTTGCGCTTTTTTTCGCATCTTTTTTTCAATAAATGCCCATAAATCAAGGCTTTTTGACTATCTGAAAATTTTGTTTATAGACCACGTTTTCGTGTGTTTCCATGCCATGGAGAAGTGTATGCCAGATATGACAAATGTGGCAAAACAGGGGCATGGTTTGACGAATATCCCCCCTTCTTACTATAATGTATCTTGTCATCATATCGAAAATTAGGAGTGACGCCCATGTTTGGAAAACGCAGCGACGGCGTGCTGGTCAAGGATCTTGACCCCATCATCGCTTTGACCCCCTACCTGATGCCTCAGCGAAATGACGCCATGGTCATGACCGATTACGACCTCGACTTTTCGCTGCTGACCCGCTACATTGCCAAGAAGAGTGCCGAAGGCATCAAGATCACCTTCCTGGAGCTGGTGATCGCCGCCTATGTGCGCATGGTCGCCGAGGTGCCGCAGCTGAACCGCTTTGTCGCCAACAAGCGCATCTATGCCCGCAAGTACCTGGCCGTCTCCTTCGCCATCCTGCAGCCTCTGGCCAACGGCGGCGTCAATGAGAATACCACCAAGGTGTACTTTGACCCCACCGACACCATCTATGATGTTGCCGCCCGTATGCAGAAGACCATCAGCGAATGCCGCAAGGAAGACGCCGACAACCTGACCATGGTGCTGGCGCGCATCCTGACCAAGCCCATTCTGGCCAATCCCATCGTGGCGCTGGTTCGCCTGCTCGACCGCTATGGCCTGATGCCCAAGATCATCCACGAGGCCAGCCCCTTCCACACCAGCCTGTTCATCACCAACAACGCCTCCATCGGTCTGCCGAGGGTGTATCACCACATTTACAACTTCGGTACCTGCAGCCAGTTCTTCGGTCTGGGCAATCAGATCCGCAGCATTGACCTCGACCGCGAAGGCAAGCCCGTGCGCAAGCGTACGCTGCCCGTGGGCGCCGTCATCGATGAGCGCGTGGCGGAAGGCTATGTCTACAGCAAAATGACCGGTCTGATGAGCAAGTATCTCTCCCACCCCGAGCTGCTGGAGGTACCGCCGGAGAAGGTCGTCTGGGACCAGGGCTACGAATACCACGTGCCCAAGGTCACCGAGGAAAAGAAAGCTTAAACCACAGAGGAGGCATCCGCCTCCTCTTTTTTGTCGCCTGCCGGGCGACCTTTCCCTCCCCTTGCCCTGATACACTGTATCCATCACCGCAAAGGGAGGCTTTTTATGAACCGTACCATCACCGTCAAAGGACGCGGGCACGCCGTCACCGCCCCGGATTGCATCCGTCTTTCCTTTTCCCTCAGCACGCTCCGCAAGGAATACGCCGATATGCTCCGCGAAGCGTCCGACAAGCTGAATGCCCTTTATGCCGTCTGTGCCGCCGAGGGCATTGAGCAAAAAGAAATCAAAACTTTGTCCTTCCGCAC
>JAKSQG010000136.1 GCA_024404275.1 Clostridia bacterium
GTCTCCACCGAGGCTTCCATGTCCTCCTGCGATACAACGCTGTGACCGTTGCGCACAGCGCGCAGGGCGGCCTCGTTGACGATGTTCGCCAGGTCAGCGCCGCTGGCGCCCACGGTGGCACGCGCAATGGCGGAATAGTCCACATGGTTGTCGGTGCTGATGTCGCGGGCATGCACCTTCAAAATGGCTTCGCGGCCGCGTAGGTCAGGCAGGTCCACAGTCACACGGCGGTCAAAGCGGCCGGGACGCAGCAGTGCGGGGTCCAGAATTTCGGGACGGTTGGTGGCGCCCAGCACCACAATGCCCTTGGAGGGGTCAAAGCCGTCCATTTCGGCCAGCAGCTGGTTGAGCGCCTGTTCGCGCTCATCATTGCTGGAAAGCCCCATCGCGTCACGCTTTTTGCCGATGGCGTCGATCTCATCAATAAAGATGATGCAGGGTGCTTTTTCGGTGGCCTGTTTGAACAGGTCGCGCACGCGGGCGGCGCCGGTACCGACAAACATCTCCACAAAGGCGGAGCCGCTGACAAAGAAGAAGGGCACTTTGGCTTCGCCGGCGACGGCCTGTGCCAGCAGCGTTTTACCGGTGCCGGGAGGGCCCACCAGCAGCGCGCCCTTGGGCAGCTTGGCGCCGATGGCCCGGTATTTTTCAGGCTGGTGCAAAAAGTCCACCAGCTCAATCAATGCGTCCTTGGCTTCATCTTCACCGGCAACGTCACTGAACTTTTTGCTCTGATCGCTGACAGTGTACAGCCGGGCACCCGATTTGCCAAAGCTCATGGCACCCATGCCGCCGCCGCCGCCCTTGCGCAGCATGCGGATGATGAAGAAAATCACCAGACCGTAGAAGAGCAGCGGCAGACCAAAGGAAACGAGCAGCGTCAGGAAAGTGGTGTTGGCGCGGGGCGCAGCGGCAAAGGTCACGCCGGCTTTGACCAGACGATCCACCAGATAGGTGTCCGCCACAGCCTGTGTCTCATAGGTGGTGGCGTTGGAAGCGGAAAACCACTTGGGCAGCGTGTTATCGCTCTTGAGCGAGAAGGTGATCTTTTCTTCACCGATCTGAACGGTATCCACCTTGCCGGCATCCAGATAGGAAAGAAAATCACTGTAGCTGGCGGTGGTGGTGGTGCTGTTCATCATGCTGTTCATGGACAGCACGGTGCTGATAAGCATAAAGCCGAGAACGGCGATCAGCACCCAGAACCACGGCGATCGCTGTGGATGGGGCGGGGTCGGTTTCTTTTGCTGATTGTCATCCATAAAATGTATCCTCCGAAGGGTCGCAAAAAAGTTTTTTGCGGTTTACGACAGATACTGTATCACAGAAATATGAATATAGTATAAACGAATCCGTTATTACAGCAGGCGCTGCGCACGCAGGGCACGCTTGACGCGGCCGGAGATCAAAAAGGCCAGGGCGATCTTGATCAGGTCGGGAATAATGAAGGGGAACACGCACCAGCCAAGCGCCGTCATCAGGGAGATGGGGTTGCCGCGCTGCGCATACACGATGAGGAACCACACGGTGCCGAACAGATAGCAGACAAACAAACCGGCGATCATGCCCGCAATGCGCCACAGCGCCTTATCGGGCAGATGCTTCTGCTGCAGCAGCATCACGGCGGCGGTCAGGAAAAAGCCCATGATGTAGCCGCCCGTAGGCCCGAGCAGCGTGCCGATGCCGCTGTTGAAGCCCGCAAACACGGGCAGCCCCAGAGCGCCGAGCAGCACATACAGCAGCACGCTCATCAGGCCGGCGGCGCCGCCCAGCAGGTCACAGAGCATAAAAACGGCAAAGGTCTGCATGGTGAAGGAAACGGTGGCGGGAACGGACAGCCAGGAGCAAAGCATGATCAGAACGGCGCCCATTGCGCAAAAAGCCATCGTGCGGACAGAGAAAACAGCAGTACTTTTTTTAGTCATCGTAGTAACCTTCCTTTCAACGGCAGATTATACAGTAAAAGCGCATCGATTGCAATTGTCTTTTTTGACGGTCTTTTTTGCGTTTTATAAAAAAAAGGTTGACGCAGCGCAAAAACTGTGTTAATATATATCACGCTGATGGAAAGCGGATTGACCCCCGCCTGCAGAAGCACCGGATCAAAAATCCGGACAATTGAATGGAGAAGTCGCCTAGCTTGGTCGAGGGCGCACGACTGGAAATCGTGTAACGGCCAAAATCCGTTCGAGAGTTCGAATCTCTCCTTCTCCGCCAAAACAAAGAACCGCCGAAAGGCGGTTTTTTGTTGCCTGTATTTGTGCTTACGGACTGTTTTCAATCCGGTTTCTCAGCTTCCGTGCCGCCGTCATCAGCCGGTCCAGATGCTCTTCCTGACTGAGCGCGGCATAAAAACGGTACCGCCCGCAGCCAATCTCCGTCAAACGCGCATCATCAATGATGGCAATGCGGCGCATGCTGTCCCGAAGCCCCTCCGCGGTGCAGCGCGTCTGCTTTTCGCCGATGCCGCACACCTCAAAGGTCAGCCGCGGAATACGCTTCAGGTCAGGGGCGATCGCGTCAAAATCAGCGCAGCCGTCAAAGGGGATCAGATGCAGGTCATGCCGTCCGTCGTTGTCGTCCAGATGTGTGACGACCAGCCTGTCCCTGTAGCGGTGCAGGATGTCGGTGTCCGGTGCAAACACATTGCGGTGACCGCTGTCATAGCAGAAACGGGCGGCGGGGGAATCGATATTGTCCAGGATCGCACACAGGTTTTCCACACCGGCGGAGTTTTCAAAGGCGATGACAAAGCCCGCCTTTTCGGCACAGCGCACCATGTGCTCATAGCGGCGCAATCCCGTTTCGGAGGGCGGCGGCGTCACAAAACCCCAGGTGGCATGCACAATGCCAATGCGCACGCCCAGACGGGCGGCGGTCTCAATTTCATGGCAGTACCGGTCCAGCACCTCGTCTCCGAGCGCCCCTTCCAGCCACAGCGCGTTGGTATTGTCCCCTGTCAGATGAATGTTATCAATGGGCAGCCCCTCCCGCTCCGCCGCGGCGCGGAAGCTCTGCGGACCTTCCTCCAGAAGGTGTGCCATTTTATGAACGCAAACATAATCAAAGCCCGCTGCCCTGATGAGGTGCAGGTTTTCGGCGATGGACAGCCCCTGTCGGTCAATGGGGTACAATCCCAGTTCGTGATGCATATATTCTGCCCGCTTTCCTTATATTTATCGGTCATTATAGCATGGAATGCGTCCATTGACAAGAAAGCGTAAATAGCTTACAATGCAACGGTAAATCCGCAAGAAAAGGCAGGTTTTTTACAATGGAAGAAATGAAAAAAGCCGTTGTCACCGTGCTGGGTATCGACTGCAAGGGTATTATCGCCCGCGTCAGCAATGTGCTGTACGGGAACGATACCAATATTCTGGATATTTCTCAGACGGTCCGTTCTGATTACTTTCATATGATCATGATCGTGGATATCACCCATGTGGCTTTCGAAAAGCTGGAAGCCGAACTGACGGCGCTCGGCCGCGAAATGGGGCTGCAGATCCGCATTCAGCGCAGCGAGATCTTTGAAGCGATGCACCAGATCTGAGGAGGGAGAAAGCCATGCTGACTACTTCCGAGATTCTGTCCACGCTGCACATGATCGATCGCGAAAAGCTGGATGTGCGCACCATCACCATGGGCATCTCGCTTTTCGGCTGTGTCTCCGATGATGAAAAGCGCCTGTGCGACAAGGTGTACGATCACATCACCACCTGTGCTTCCAGGCTGGTCAGCACGGGTGAAGAGATCGAAAAGGAATTCGGCGTGCCCATCGTCAACAAGCGCATCTCGGTCACTCCCGCGGCGCTGATCACGGGCGGCATCCGTCATCCCGAAAAGCTGGCGCTTGCTTTGGACCGTGCTGCCCGCAACACGGGCGTCAACTTCATCGGCGGCTATTCCGCTCTGGCGCAGAAGGGCATGACCGAGGCGGATAAGCGCCTCATGCTCTCCATTCCCGAAGCGCTGAGCACCACCGAATACCTGTGCTCCTCTGTCAACGTCGGTTCCACCAAGGCGGGCATCGATATGGACGCCGTGGCGCTGATGGGCGATATCGTCAAGCAGAC